>JBAULJ010000114.1:0-10804 GCA_049578125.1 Halobacteriota archaeon | reverse complement strand
GATATTGCTCAGTGCTTCGACAGTCGCCTGACGCACTGCCCATGCTTCGTCGCGAAACAACGTTTCTAAGAGACGAATGTCGATTTGTCTTCCTTCCCTGATGCGGTCACAAAACAGAGAAGCAAGAACGGCGACGGTCGCTTGGCGCGCCGTCCACGCAGCGTCAGTCAATTCGTCTTCTAATTCCTCCAAGATGATGTCGCGCAAAGAATTATCAGAAAGCAAGCCGTAGGCGATTTTCCGTGCAGTAATCCGGGTCTGTTTGTTTGACGCACTCACCAAACTGTTGAGCAAGCTAAGCAGCGCCTTGACAGAGGGACTCTCGCTATCGGTGATGAGAATCTCCATAAAGGAGTTCATGCCCGCGGAAATTGACGTGACGAGTGCAGGCAGCCGAGGAGCCTGCGAGATCAGATCCCGCGGTTCGAAATCCGCCAAAACGGCTTTAATGTTTTCATCCTCTTCAATTATCGCTCGTATGATCCCTTCACTATCTTGTTGTATCTGCGTGAAACCGTAGTGACACGCCTCAACGAAAGCGTCTTTTTCTGTTAAGCCGGACTCCAAGAATAGCGTCAGTGCTTCAGTTGTCCGTTTCAGGTCTCTAATTGTGAACAGGTCGGGAAAGTCTTGCTTGAGTTTGAGGTAGACGCGAGCGACTAACGCGCCGAGTTCATCGGTGAACCGACCTTCAGTGGATTGAGAAGGCTGTCGGGCGTCGCTTGCAGCGCTGTTTTTCAGCGAGTCATTGTGATGAATCGGTGGTCACCCCTTGCTCAAGCACACGGCCCAGTGTCACAGGCAGCTCGTCAACTGTCGCGACTTGTATCGGACGGTCGTACCGTGTGCGTATTGTTTTTGCCTGTTCCCCGATGCCGATTCCAACGACCTGTATGGATTTCGTTGCCGCAACTTCTTGCAGTTCTTTGAAGGTTAGACCAGTGGTATTGACATTTCCTTCACCGTCTGAGACAACGATTATGAGTCGATACACGTCTTCGGGTTCCCGTTCGAAAAGATCAATTCCCAAAGCTAGAGCGTCGGCATCTGCCGTCGCCCCGAGCGGAATGAACTGAGAAACGTCCTCAAATACGCGCTCGCGCTCGTGCTGCGTGAAATTGTCGCCAAACGGCTTGTGGATGATAGGCGCGTCCGCGAAGCCGATGATCGCGTAATCGATTCCAAGATAGTCGAACGCTTCCATAAAGAGCAACACACCTTGTAACGCGGCAGTCCGTTTTGGTTCCTTCATCGAACCTGATTCGTCTAAGAGCAACATAATCCGGTGATCCAAGTGGGTTGGCCGCCGGCGCTTTAAGAACACGTCGAAGTCTTTCTTCGTTGTTGGCAAACCCTGCTGTATCTTTCGCGTAACGTCCATCACTCGACGCAAATCTGGTTTTTGGCCGGAAGGGTAGTAGCCTTCGTACTTCGGCTTGCGATTTTTGGCAAGCACATTCTCCAACGTTCCAACGAGTATCTGCAGTAATCCTGACACCGCAGCATAGGCCCTGTGGTATTCGTCCGTATCCGTGCTGCGTTCGAATTGGAGGCGTCGGCGCTGCGCGATAAGATCTCTGCGGGTGAGCTCAGAGTGCGGCTTTTCGGGCGAGATTCGCACGTGTTCGATGCTATCTCTGTTTTCCTCAATTCTTTTTTCAAGGGCATCCGCGTCAAGTGATTCGGGCGAAGTGCGCTTCGCAGACAGCCGATCGGCCAGTTCTTTTGAATGTTCCTCTAGAATTTGCTGTGCTTCTTGCTCCACTTGCTGAAGATTGATCTCCGACGGATTCTCGCCTTCGCCTAGGGGTTGCTGCCCACGCTCAATCGTAAGTGCAAGGTTGTCGGCAGCTTGTTTGAGGAGCTTTTCGTACGGCTCTAAAATATACTTCTGTATGTGTTCAGCTGCTTCCCGTGCATAAAGACGCTTTTCTTGTTCTGACGCACGGCCAGCGGGGTAGTGGTTGAAGATTGATTCAAAAAACTGAACGGTGGCTTCGAGGGCTGCACTCACCTCTGGATTGATCAAGTACGAGGGGAGCCTGCCAAACCTCCAAAAGTAAAGGACGGACAACAGATACTCAAGATGTGGGAATACCTGATACGCCTGAATCGTTGAATTAGAGCGTTTTTGAACCTCCTTTTGCAGTTTATAGCTGTAAGAAGTCGCTTGCAGGTCTTCCGAGAGCAGATCGTCGTACATTAGGTCAAAATAGGGGGTTGTTCCTTTGAACGTGGCTTTCATCCAGTTATTTGCCCGCGGATCTTCAAATGTATTAAGAAGCAATCGTAACGATTCGGTGGCAAGGAGGCGTATGAATGTCGGATTTTTTTTGTCCACACGCGTTATCTGATAGTGACCGATTTCGTGCAACAGCGAGCCTATGATTTTGTCCGGCGGTGCCGTGATGAGCTCGATCAGCGGGAATGTTATAGTATTGCTTTCATAGTCATAAGCCCACCACTCGCCGGGAGCGACTTTAATATCGACATCTTCTCCTAGTCCCGTCGAGATGATGGTAATCAAGGTGCTCATCTTCTTGAAGAGGAGAGCCTTGTCTACCTTGCTTCTCGCAGCTAGCTCTGCTATTTGTCTCTGTTGCGCCTCTGAGAGCCCAACACCCCCCTCTTGCAAGGATGCTATCGACCTGCTGAGGGCCGCGGACTCTGAGGCGGCGTGCGGCACCGCTTTCGCGCCCAATCGTGGATTTTTTTTAGTCAAATGCACGAGTAATGCATCAAACCAGTCTTTTTCTGCAAAAACGGCGTAGCGCTCGGGTGTCCGCAATACGTTAACCTGGTCTGCAAGAAGAGGCAGAGAGAATCCCTCGAGAAGTTCGTCACGGTTTTTGTCGTGTCCCTCTCGCGTCAAGCAGCCGAATATATACTCAAACACGCCGAGTCGGAACCCGACTGGTACACCTTCGCGCAGCAATGCATAGCTCAGATAAACAACGTTGTCGTCTACACTCGCTAAAGCGACGTTATCTGCTTCATCGACGAGAGCGTGTGCAGTAGCCGCAAGGGTCACCTTTAGGGGGGACAGGAGGCGTAGCTGATTATTGCTGAGTGAAACCCACATGGCGAAATCCCGTTCAAACTGAGCAAGGGCCCGTCTTAACTGTGCCTGCAACTCCGATGGCAAACCAGCTAGGAGGTTCTCGCTCGAGTGAACCTCCACGTGCGGACTAGTGAGACTTATCCATATGGGCAGCTCGGGAAAACCCTTTTCTTCTTCTGTTGGCGCAGAAAACGCCGGGTAGCGCATCATTTTGACCGTCGATGCTCCTGTCTCATTTGCTTAGGTTAGAAAAAACTTGCCAGTCGAGGGTGACCTGTAGTCTCGAGTTGTCATATTCAACGTCGCTGTGCTTGCACATGTATTCGTCGTAGGGAATATAATGATAACGAAGCCCTATTTGCGCGAGTATATCACAGCGAATCTCCGCCTGATGTTGTGCTCAGAAACAAAGGCGCGTGCAACTTGTAGAAGCCCGTAGGTCTGAAAACACATAAGCACGCTGAACCCACCAGCTCAGAGCTCGCATAGCCCAAGTCAAAAAATAAGAACAATAGTACTTTGCTAGGCCGCGCGGCGCTTACTGATGGCCGAGTTCTTCGGCACAAACGGAGACAGTTTTTTTGCGATTTTTACTTCCTTTCGCCTGTGTCTTTGATATCGACTTTTACGGCTTTCACCTTTTCAACTGGCTCTTTTCGGGGCATGGTAATTTCTAATACCCCGTTGTTGAATCGCGCTTTTGCTTTGTCCGGAATTACGGCGGCAGGTAGGTATATTCTTCGCTTATACGCCACGTAACCCCGCTCTCGACGGGCGTAAGGTTGCTGTTCACGTTCCATTTCAGCTTTTGGTTCAGCAGTAATGTCTATGGTTTCGGGCGCCAGGTCGATGTCAATGTCCTCTTTCTTGACCCCTGGCAGATCGGCCACCAGGTGAATTTCTATGCCAAGGTCGATAACATCTACATCAGGGGTTCTAGTAGCCCTCCAAGGCCTTGGTATTTGCTCAGGGACATACGTTTCGTACAAACGCTCAGCACGTGAGCGCTGTGGTTCAGGTACGAACCTTTGGTAAAGATCTTCTGCAGTCGCGATCACGGCGTCGAGTGCGCGTCTGACGTTAGCCATAGCATCCAGAATCCAATCGTCTCTCGTGGTCATTATCCTCCCTCCCGCTTGTTTGTCGACCGTATTTAGCCCTCCGAACGGAGAACAATCACGTTTGTAACGAATTCTGCTTTTTTCCTATTTATATCCTCACCCCATTAGGCAACCGGACGCATTTTGAGTGGTTCGGCGGTCCGCGCCGGTGCGCTCGAGATCAGCATGATGTCAGCAGACGCACGCTGAGATTTATCAGCACAGGCAGCAGGGAAAACGCAGCTGCGGGTTCTTATGTGGCCTTTGGAGCGAAAAAGAACTAAGTAATTGCACGGCTATCGATGCAACTAACACTTTCGAGAGCCGAGGGAGCGAGCTTTCTGGCAAATTCAGATCATCAGCCAGAATGAAGTTCTTCCGCGCAACCTTCGAATTATTAAGGTCGGATCTACGTGGGACTAGATATTGCACTTATTCATCCCCGCTTTGGCAAAGGAGACGTTAGAAAACTAGATATCTGCTCGCCGCCCATAGGCCTCGCTTACATCGGCGCTTGCCTAAGAAAGTCGGATTATCGCGTATCCATCATAGACGCTGAAATTGAGCGACTGACCAACACACAGATTGTGGAACGAGTCAACAGGGCAGACCTTGTTGGGATCACGACGACTGCTCCGACATACAACTCAGCTCTTGAGCTTACGAACCTTATCAAGCAATCGAACAACAACGCGGCCGTCGTTCTCGGCGGCCCACAAGCGACTTTTTTGGACCGCGAATGTCTTGAGAAATCAGCCGCCGACGCTGTCGTCAGGGGTGAGGGAGAGAGCACGATGCTCGATATTGCGACCTCTATCGAATCGGGCGCTATTAGTGACGTTGAGGGTATTACCGTGCGAGAAGGGGATACTATAGTCAGAAACCCCGATAGGAAGCTGATCCCCGATTTGGACGACATACCGTTTCCGGCACGGGATTTGCTGCACATGGAAAAGTACTCGCCTGTTAACAGCACTGGTATCGTGTCAAGCAGGGGGTGCCCATTTAGGTGTATTTTCTGCGCCTCATCAAAGCTCTACGACAAAAAGTTTCGCTCGCGGAGTGCGCAGAACGTCTTCCAAGAAGTCGCTCAGCTCGTTGGTCAAGGCTACGCGAACGTCACAATGCTCGACGACAATTTCATTCTGAATAAAGAGCGCACATTCGAGTTTGCCGATTTGGTGGAAGAGAACAACCTCAAGTTTGAATGGTCGTGTACTGGGCGCGTTGACTTCATTGACGAGGATTTGCTCCGAAGACTGCGCGAAGTCGGCTGCAACGGGCTCTTTTTTGGCGTTGAGTCTGCTTCGAACGACACGCTAAAGCTCATCAAGAAAGGGTTTACGACCGATCAGATCATCAACGCCTTCGACGTGCTCAAAAACTACGATTATCCGACAACGGCGTCGTTTATGATCGGTTTGCCTGGAGACGATCCAGAGAAGGTTGCCGACACGATCAGCCTCGCAAAACAGATCAATCCAGACTTCGCGATGTTTTCGGTAACGACGCCCTATCCAGGAACCGAGCTTTACGACAACATCGGCAACTACGACCTTGAGATTACGATAGACGACTGGAGCAAATTCACCCTCACAAAACCAGTAGTCCACACGAGCGCTCTTTCGACAGCTGACCTGCACCGGTGGTTTTTGAGAGCGTACTTCAGTTTCTACGTGCGAGCGTCCTATTTGAGGCGAGCTATCGCAAAAAAGCAGCTCGGCTTCGTATTTAGCCCTGTAAAGAACGCAATGGCCGACGCATTCCGTGGGGCATTTGCGCGGCACAGTAGATGATTTTAACTGTGTGGATTGACGGCATCAATTGCGTCGCGAAGCCTTGGTTAAAGAGGATTAAGCGTAAATATCTTGCCTCATAGAATCTAAAGCCTGTTACACCGAAAAGGAGATGAGACGTATGGAAACGAACAAGGTCTATGTTTTGCCAGAACTGCCCTACGGTTACAACGACTTAGAGCCCTATATTTCTGAGCAACAGCTTAGGATTCACCACGACAAACACCATCTCGCGTACGTAAACGGCGCGAACGCGGCTTTTGAGAAGCTTGATGCAGCACGAAAGAGCAGCGCGGAGATTGACGCTAAGGCTATGCTAAAAGAGCTGTCGTTCAACATCGGCGGTCACCAGCTGCACAAGCTTTTTTGGCCAACGATGGCGCCTGCTGGCAAAGGCGGCGGTGGAGTCCCTATAGGGAAGTTAGCAGATGCCATAAACAACGAATTTGGCAGCTTTAGCCGGTTTAAGGCGGAGTTTAGCAAAGCCGCAGCAAGCACTGAAGGTTCCGGATGGGCAGCACTCGCTTTCGACGTGGAGACAAAACGGCCCATCATAATGCAGATAGAGAAGCATAACGTCAACGTCTATCCCAACTTCCGCATCGTAATGGTGCTCGACGTTTGGGAGCACGCCTACTATCTCGATTACAAAAACGAACGCCCGAAATTCGTCGATGCATTCTGGAATATCGTCAATTGGGAGATGATCAACAAGCGGTTTGAAGAAGTGCTTGAGTGCGTGTGCGCGATCATCTAGGTCTGAGTTCCCACAAAGCGACGAGCGCATTAGACGGCCTCCTGTCTAATAGCTCTCCTTTTTTTTTCTACGACCATCACTCCCGGCGCTACGCTGGCCGTGAACAAACGATGTGGGCATCAAGCTGGTCAGCTTCGTGCGCAGCCTTTACGTGACATCTGAGGTCCCTGCAGGAAATGGAGAGTCCATTGTCTCCCAAATACGTGCCTAAAGCTCGACCACGCTGGCGCGACGGTTCGGATCCTTTCGTATGGTGATTTGTTGCTGTGTATACGCGTGAAACGTATCATCATGGCTTATCACGATCACCTGATTCAGCCCTTTGATTGCACCTATTTGCCGAGCGAGACTGTCACATCTCTCTTCGTCGAGATGGATTGTAGGTTCGTCTAGAATAAAAAGTCCGAGCCCTCCTAGAACTTCTTGCATTGCAAGACGAACGGCCAAGCACGCTGAGACCTTCTCGCCCCCACTCATTTCATACAGCGATATCACGTTGCTGCGATCCGACTTAAAAACGAGATAGTCCTCTTGCCAGTGAAGTTGTGATTCGTCATTCACCATCTGCCGCCAGTGGCGAGCAGCGTTTTGGCTCACCTTTTTGGTATAGAGCGGTCGCATCGCGCTTAAGTTCTTGAAACTCTCCCTGAGCTCATCAAAGAATTTCCCATCAGCTGCAATCTCATTGAGGTCAACGTCTAGTGCCATCAGGTCCTCCTTTTTGACCGCGAGATCTGCTGCACGAGGTTTTAGCTCTTCAATTTGCCTGTTGAGCTGAAAAGCAATGCCACGCATCTCATTAAGCCGTTGACTCGTTTCGACCCACTCTTTCTCGACTCGCAGATGGTCCCCTTCGTCATAGAGCTTTGATTCTGAGTCAATGTCCGCTGCAAGTCCTCGCCGCCGATCGTCTAGTGCTGCCAAGTCCCGAGCATACTTGCTATGTCGCTCTATCGCCTCCTCTAGATTCGCGGCCAAGCTCATTGTCGCCATATATTGATCGTAGGCTTTTTGAAGAACACGCAAATCGACTTCTAGTCGCGATACAAGTGCTTCGTCTCCACCTTGTTCAGTCAAGTGCGCGATAACACCTTGAGTGGCCTCCATCTCTCTCTGCAGTTCTTCGTCTCTTCCATAGACCTCATCGAGCGCATTGACGAGCGCCGCCCTATCTGATTTCTTCAGCGTGTACTCAAGCGAGTGATACTCCTCAGCGCCCGTTTTCAGCGCGTCTATGCGCTCTTCAAGAGGCTTTATGCGCGCTAGGTTTTGGCCAATCGCATCGGCACGACCACGTTCTTTTGCTAATTCTCGCTGTTGCGTCTCGATTTCTGCCTGTCTTAGTTCCAGTTCTCGTCGTTTGCCATCGAGCAGTTGAAGTTGCTGCGCAGCTTCGCGCGCCTCCGCGATGGTCGCGACCCTCCCGTCGCGCTCAGACTGTAGCAGCGCGAGTTCAACTCGAATGGCTTCAAGTTCGCGCTCGTAACGATGGCCGCGTGCTTCAATAGATTCGCATCGATCGCTCGTATACGGACAAATACCTTTCAGCAGGCTGTCGAGATCTTTTCCTATCTGCTTCTTGTACCCATCAAGCTCGCCGACCTTTTTTGCTAACTCATCGTATTCGCGCAACAACGTTTCGAGCGTGTTAGCACGCGCTTCGAGCGCACTGTGCTCTGCAAAATCAGCTTTAAGCCCCTCTGCTGCCGAGCGATTTCTTTGTAGCTGTTCCTCAATCGCTGAGATGCCCTCTAAAATTGAGTGATATCGCTGTTCATCGAGCTTGAGCTGCGAGAGGATTTCGCCGAGGTGCGAATGTTCTGCGGCAATAGAGGACAACTGAGCCGCTCGATTTTCCGCCTCGTCAATTTGTCGCAGCTCTTTGAGCGTACTTGCTTTCGCACTTGTGATGCGCGCGTGATCGATACGGAGCTCAGACAGGCGGGCAGTTTCACGTCCCACTTGTCGCGTGAGTGCCCGCACCTCATCCAGTTGCGCCGCAACGTGCTGGTATCGCAAGAATGACGGTCGAAGGTTTTCTACAACATCTTGTGCTTCGCGAGAGTTTTGTACCTCGCGATTTGCGGCCTCGACCGTCTTAGCGAGATCTTCCGCTTTTGAGTCGGTTGCACTAAGTTCCGTTTTGAGGCTCTCAAGTGTTACGCGGTGAGATTCATGGGTTTGCTTCTGATTTTCCACCGACGACAGTTTGGCTTCGACTGCTCCTATCGACTGTTGTAGGTCTTTTAGCTCTCCTTCGCTCGCGCGCAGGCGCTCAACAAGTCCGCTTAGATGCACTATTTCGGCGTCTATCACTCGCGCGTCAGATTCGGCGCGGCCAATCTTACCTTTGAAGTTGTTCTTGACGTGGACTGAATCGCTGTACGCCTGTCTATAGCTGTATAAACCGAGAACTTTGTCAAAATGGTCTTTTCTTTTTTGTGAGGTGAACTCAAATTCGTTCACGACCTGCCCCTGCAGCACACAGATGACGTCGCTGAACAAGCTCTCAGTTGTCGTTGCGTGAGTTTCCGAGATGCCAAGCTCATCGCGAATGCGTTCGTGAATTTCTTGCTTTCCGTACAAATCTGCCTGTTCTCCGTCTAGATACAGCTCCCAACTCTGAGCCTTGCGCGAAAGGACGTTTTTAACGCGGTAGAGGCGTCCCTTGTGAGAAAACGTGACGTCTATAGACCCTTCGACAGCTCCTTTGCGCAAAAGGTACTCAATAGCTCCTTGCTTGTGCCGTTCGCCCGCATAATCTATTATTGCTTGCCGGACGCCTTCGCCCTCCCAGCCGAAGATCGTCCGGCCAATGCTGTTGACTATGGTGCTCTTGCCGACGCCGTTTTCGCCAAATACGGAAATAGTACCGTCTTGAAACTGGATCTCGCCCGAATCTTCAAACGCCCTGATGTTGACGAGCCGCAGGCTTTCCAGTTTCATAGGTGGTCTCTCCTGAAGCGTGAGACGTGTTGGGCAACAGGCTCAGCATCATCCGTGTTCGTCAACTGGCTATCGATTATTTCGCGAAGGAGGGAACGAGCAAATGCTGCAACGTCTCGAGCTTGTTCGTTGTACCGGGCGAAGTTTCCTTCGAACATGTTCATTTCCAGGTCGTCAATGGTGCCTGGCGTCTCGAAAAGCCCGTCATCTGCGCTTACAGTGTTGTCAAGGATGGCGCAGTAGAGGGGCTCATATCGCTCTTCTATGAACTGCTTTAGCTCAGAGAGGTTAGGGGGATTCTGCAGCTCGCCGTTGAGAATCACGCGTAACAGCGATCCCGAAACGGGAGCCTCCAGCTCGGTTTCGTCCAGCAGCGCTTGCACTACACCTAGCAAAGAATAGTCGTCGCCCGGATGGTCAGCCGAAATACTCACCATTCGCCGAACGTCGCGCACTTTGACTTCAAGAACGTGAGGGGCCCCGTTTTGGATGGTGACATCGTAAAAACAGCGCCCAATGCCATAATCGGAGAATCGATAGTACTCTGGACTGCCTGGATTGAACATCCAGTCGTCGATGCGAAACTTGTTATGGTAATGCCCGAGTGCGAGGTACGCCGTCTTGGGACGTAGTATTTCTAGCTCATCTGGCGTGATCTCTGGGTGCCCCCCTTCCGCGTATCGGGTAACGCCAGCGTGGAGCAGGACGACGTTGTGCCCTTCGGGCATTTGCTCGTAGAAATCGCCCAGCCTAGACCTAAGATATGCGCCGTGGTAGCCGAGCCCGACGATCCGCGTGCCCTTTATCTCGCCAATCGCACCCTCAATGGTCCTCCCGACTGGAGCTAAGTAATGACAGAGATCTAAGCGCTGCAACACGTCAAGCGCGGTGTGCGTCTGAGAGCCTTTACGTCTATCATGGTTGCCGTCAATTACAAAAAAAGGAATTTCTGCGTCCTTCAGCGCTCTTAGCATCTCTATAGCGTGAATTAATGAAGTGTGATCTACTTTATTGGAATTGAACAAATCGCCGCTGTGAACGACACAATCTACCTTGTTCCGGACGGCGTAATCAATACTCTCACGAGTGGCGTTGCTCCAATCATTGAGACGCTCACTCAAACCGTACTGACGATATCCAAGAT
>JBAULJ010000113.1:0-7063 GCA_049578125.1 Halobacteriota archaeon | reverse complement strand
GCGTTGAGCAAAATTGGGGAGCCTGCAGTTGAGCCTTTGATCGTCGCGCTAAAGGATCGAAATGGACTCGTTCGTGAGCGCGCTGCGGAAGCGTTGAGCAAAATTGGGGAGCCTGCGGTTGAGCCTTTGATCGTCGCGCTAAAGGATCGAAATGGACTCGTTCGTGAGCGCGCTGCGGAAGTGCTAGGTCAGGTAGGTAACGCAAAAAGCATGAAACCCTTGCTCGAAGCTTTCCACGACGAAGAGCTGTACGTGAGAGCAAGAGCAGTACTAGCGTTTGAACGAGTGAAAACAAGGAGCGCTGAAAGCGCCTCTCCCTCGGGACCTAGAAAACAACAGTAGTTCTTTTTTGATCCAATACCTTGAGCCGTAGCTTGTATATGGCTTCCTGGTTTAGATTTAGCACGTTTTTAGCTCCCTCACGACGCTACATATCCAGTTTGGGATCAACTACTAGAATCAAGAAGTTGCAAAAAGTACTTGTGAAATCTTAAGTCATCGCTCAATTCTGGATGAAACGCGAGTGCTAGCTTATTTCCTTGTTGCGCAGCAACACCATACTCCTCGACGCGAGCTAAAATATTTATGCCGTTTCCGACTTGCTTGATCGCAGGAGCCCGAATAAATATGGCATTAAACGGAGAACTGAAAACCGTTACCTCTAACGGAAGCTCAAAAGACTCTGCTTGCCTGCCAAACGCATTTCTTTTGACTTGCATATCCATTAGCCTCAAGCCCTCCACATCCTCATCTTGATAGTCGGACAGGATGATTAACCCAGCGCAAGTCCCCATCATAGGGATGTGCTGATTCTTGAGTATCTCTTTATCTATCCCTTCAAAACGCAATAGCCTGGAAATTGTTGTGCTTTCGCCCCCAGGAATTACTAAACCGTCACAGTGCGGGACTATGCCCTTCTTTTTTATGGTCTCTATTTTGCAGTTCAAACCGCTCGAGACTTTTTCTAAAGCCACCACGTGTTCTGAAACAGCACCTTGAATAGCAATAACTCCGATTGTTAACATTGGGCGGTTCCTTCTTGACGTCCAAAGCGGTCATAAATGTTCTGTCCGGCCACTTTTTTTCAATAATTCGTGAAGCAACCGATATAAACGAAACACATGGCAGCCAGTGCGTATGTAAACCAGATTATCTGCGATGACTAGCAGAAGCCCGATAACATATAAAGATAGCACGCAACGCGGGACTTCAACTCAACAAGAAGTCTCACTTCGCACGCAATTCAACCATGAAAAAACTCAGTACCTGCCAAAGCGATAATTATATAATTCAAAATGTTTTACGTTTTACGTAATGGCCAAAGATAAGATTTTCAACATTAGAGTCTCGGAAGATGACTACATTAAGCTGAAAAACCTCGGCAGCATACGAGCTCGCGAGATTTTGCTTGATGCAGTCAACGGGCAGCTTTTTGAACAGGTTCCGAAAAGTGAGATGGAGAGACTCGTCTATAAGTATGACATGTTGGATTCCTCTTTGGCTAACCTTGAGCAGAAGCTACGTGTCATCGACCAAAAGGCTCTTTCAAAGTTGATTGACGATGATTATGCTCAAACAGCACTCAGTGATTTTGAAGATCTTTTTCAACGCGTCGATCGCTCCGTTACAAAACTAAATAGAGAGAGGTTCGAGCTCCTAAGAATGAGAAGAGAGGGAACGCGCTATTTTTACACTGGCGTCAGAGAGCTCGCGACTAAACACCGATTGAACGGACTGCTCGATCACACCGATGCAGAACTCTACAACGAGCTAGCTTCAAGGCAGTTGATCGATAACAAAGACAAATACAAAAAAAGCATCAGTGAACTTATCAAGACCACTCAGGAAAAAATCAAAGAGGAGGAGCTCCTCTTGAACTCCCTAAGGGCGATGAGCCCTTATATTATAATGAAAGAGAACGTTCAGGGTCAAATTGACGGTTTGAAAGAAGAAATGAAGGATGTCCTATACGTTATTGAACACATAAAAGCCCTTGAAAAAAGATATGTCAGCAACTTCTTGGAGAGTTTGAGGTTTAGCAGGGCGGATGAAGAGCCTTTGGCCTCTAAGCTCTTGGATAACGAAGAATACTTAGCACGGTTCCATAACTCAGACCTCTCCTTGTATGACAAGTTTGAAAAGTACCTTATCTGCTGTGGAGTCGATGAGACTAGAGCTAAAGCAATAGTCAAGAAACATATGACGTGATCCCACGCGGGGCGTCTGGCTTAAGAAATGGCGGGAAAGCAAAAAGCTCCAGACAAACTAGTGGACTCGACGGGAATCGAACCCGTGGCATCCACGTTTTTCTCCTGAGATGCGAACGTGGCACTCTACCCCTGAGTTACGAGCCCCCGCACTTCAACTGCTGTCGGACTTTAAATAATTTGGGACTTTCGTTTAGACGTGCGAGGAAGCCTTCAATCCATTTCTCCTTTGAGGTGGACTATAAAAAAGGAGGGAGTGGATCAGAATAAAATCTCAATGTCCAGTTCTTCTGCCAGTTCCTTGTAGCGATTCCGTATCGTCACTTCAGTTACGCCAGCAACGTCAGCAACCTCTCGTTGCGTTCTCCGGTCACCGCAAATAACTGAAGCTATGTAGATGGCCGCTGCAGCGACTCCCGTAGGGCCTCTTCCACTTGTTAGTTCTTTTTCCGCAGCTTGTCTCAATATTTCGACAGCTTTAGATTGAACCTCGCCCTTGAGTTTCAGGCCTGAACAGAATCTTGGCACATAGTCTATGGGTGACGTTGGAGTCAATTTTAGATCTAGTTCACGTGAAATGAATCTGTAAGTCCTGCCAATCTCTTTTCGACTTACTCTCGAAACCTCTGCAATTTCATCAAGAGTTCTTGGAACTGAACATTGACGACAAGCAGCGTATAGAGCCGCCGCTGCAACGCCTTCGATGCTCCTTCCTCGAATAAGGTTTTTGTCGACTGCTTTTCGGTACACAACGGCAGCAGTTTCCCGCACGTTTCTCGATAAGCCAAGCGCTGATGCCATTCGGTCGAGCTCAGACAATGCAAACGCGAGATTTCGTTCTGTCGCATTTGACACGCGGATTCGCCGCTGCCATTTGCGCAGTCGATAGAGTTGCGCTCTATTCTTCGACGAGATAGACCGCCCGTATGAGTCCCTGTTTCGCCAGTCTATCATCGTGGATAATCCTTTGTCGTGAATGGTGTAAGTCATGGGAGCCCCAACGCGGCTCCTTTTCATTCGTTGATCGTGATCAAATGCTCGCCATTCTGGACCCATGTCCATAAAATCTTCATCAATAACCAGTCCACATTTGTCGCAGACAAGTTCCGCCCTTTCGTAGTCTTGGACTAGCTGTCGTGAACCGCATTCGGGGCACACAGCTTTCGACTCCTCATATTCTCCAAGCTCTTTTTGGCGTTCTTTTGTAACTTCCCGCGCTTTTGCGCGCTCTATTATCCTTTCCTTTTCCACTTCGACCATATATCCACCTTTGAGCTCAGATGTAGACCTTTTCTCCGAGTAGTTGTTTCAAGTCAGCGGGAGCAAGTTTTTTAGATGGCTTCACTGATACATAAGGCGATATTACTGGACCAAATACGTCGTGCACTGTGCCAATTTTTTTCATTCGCTTCGTCAATACCGCAGAATCAACGTTTGGAAATAAAGCCGCTCTAAGAATAATGTAGCCGTGACTAGAAACGTGAAGTACAATACCTAACTTTCGCAACCCTGACCTCAAACGTTACGTATATATATAGTTTTTGAAACTATTTAAAATTTTGGGAAAAACTTATAAAATTTCATTGAGAAGCGATATCGCATTTCGATGAGTTACACGCTGTGCTTCTTCTTCGTTCAGGCCAGCACCTCGTGCAATTCTTTCGGCACCGGCAGTCCCAATCAGCTCAGTACCGTGACAGTCGGTGTTTACCAAGATGTTCATGGCAGTTTTTGCCACGTGACCATTAGTAACGTTGTGACCGCATCGTGCTGTAAGCTCGAGATAAATGCCGTTTTGACTCGCTAGCTCAGCATCTTCCTGACTCACAAGACCTGGATGTGCGATGATATTGACATCGCCGAGAGCTGCGGCTGCTTTGTTTGTTCCAGGCGCCACCGGCTCCACGATCGTCTCACCGTGTACGATTATTACCTGTGCACCTAACGCCTTAGCCTTCCGAACAAGCTTAGGAATTTTTTCGGGGACGACATGAGTAATTTCTGCTCCGACAAGAACCTCAACGCCACTAGACCCCTCGGCTGCCCGCTTTGTCGAGCGAATCACTGAATCGACGTTAGAAAAGTCAACGTGATCTGTTATCGCGATTGCTTCGTGATCTGCGACATATGCCCGCCGTATCAATTCACTTGGTAGAAGCACACCGTCGCTCAAAATAGTGTGCGTATGAAACTCTATTCGCTTAGTCATTTGCTTTAAGAGTCATGCTGGGCTCGCAATGATTTTATTCTGTGCGCAATTTGCCTCGTCGCGTCTCGCTTACTACCTTCAAAGTCTACGAGTATTCGGCCTTTATGTTCCCACCAAAACCGTGGGTACATTTTTTCATCTTCGCAAGAGGGCTTTAGTCCCAATTCCTTAGCGGCACGCATGATTTCCTTAATGTCGGGTGCGCCCACTGAATCTTTCTTTGCCAACATTCGGCCCTCTTTACGCGTTTTATGTGCGTCCATGTATATGGGCCAAACGATCCTTTTTAAGTTCTTCGCCATCATACAACAGCCGTCAGTATCGTAGATATGTTAATATTGTCAAACCAGCCATTAAAACCTATGCACAAGGTTGAGATAGAGGTAGGTCGCGATATTCTTAAAAGGAACAAAGAAGAGGCGAGTCAAAACCTGGACGTGCTTAGACAAGACAACATTAGAGCATTCGACATCCTAGGATCAATCGGCTCAGGAAAGACTTCTATCATAGAGAAGGTCGTGCCGATCTTACGGCGTGAAGGGTTTCAAATTGGAGCAATTGCAGGTGACGTCGTTGGCGAGGATGATTTCGTTCGAATGAAGGCGCTGCATATCCCAGTTATTAACCTAAACACCGGAACAGAGTGTCACCTCGACGCGCATCTCGTTGGCCACGCGATAAGGAAGTTGCCTCTGAAAGAGCTGGACCTCCTATTCATCGAAAATGTCGGTAACATGGTGTGTCCAACCGATTTTGAACTTGGGACCGACGCAAGAATCGTCGTTGTAAGCGTCACCGAAGGAGATGACGTTGTGAACAAACACCCTATGATCTTCAGAGTAAGCGATATAGGAATTATCAACAAAATCGACTTAGCTGAGGCAGTTGGAGCAAGCGTAGCACGCATGCGGAACGATATGGAGCGAATTGCCCCACACGTCAAACAGATACCAATGAGTGTGAGAACTGGAGAGGGGATAAGCGAGTTTGTCGACGATCTTCTCAAGTATTAATTTTCCTTTTACCACTACAGAGGCTGCTCTTCGACGACTAGAACGGCGTTGATCGATCCGTCTTGACCAGGCCTATTGGTGACCTTCGCCTTGCCCACGGTTGTTTGAACAATTGCGCCTTTTGTGATGATGTTACGCCTTACATAGTTCCTGTTTGCAGCGTTGAGTTCGACAGTCTCGATATCTGCTATACTCGTTTTACCCGTCAAAACATCGGTCACGTTGACGTGAGAACCTTTGTAAAGCCGTATCTTTGAGTTACCGCCGAACCCGGAGACGTGCTTCTTTCTCGTTTCTCCAAGCTGCGTAAGTGTCGACTCCCTACCCATCTCGTGTTTCTTCTTGCCAGCAGAGTGCTTAATTCTGCCTCCTGTGCTGCTGCGTACGGACTTTCCTTGCCATTTCATATGTAAACATCCTGACTCGAATGATTGATAAGGGTTTCTTATAAGAGATTTCTTATTTCAAGCTTTCTATGGCCTCAAAAGGCGTTGATTCCTTATAACGCATCGGATGTGACTACCGCCTTGCCCAAGCGTAACTGCAGCTACAGCCAGTCACGTTCGAAACGCGCGCTGTTAACGCTGCCACCAACCCGTAACTCGGATTCAACACCGCAGTTAGAACCATAGCGGTGACAATGAGATCACAACCTTACGGTCACGAAGACAGAATGCAGCGGGTGTTTGGGGTGGCTGAAGAGCCCTTCTTGTCTAGGTGGGCATAGAAATATTTCCTTGACCCAGCAGCACGAATTCCGCTACGAGAGCTTCTAGTTGTATCCTCTCGTTAGCGCCTTCACTCAGTCTGAAATCAATCTCTCCAATACTATTAATGAACTGAACTTTTAGCTGATCGGCGATGTTGAGGTCTAAGAGTGCTTTGTGGATTTGCGCTACGATTTCGGTACCGGATAGACCTTGTTCTATGAGAAGCGAGTCTAGCAACGATAGGGCACGCTTGAGCTTGCCCTCAATAGATGCGCAAAGAAGTTCTTTAATTGCTTGCGGATTGGCGGTCGCAGCTATTTGATAGATCGTTTCCCGTTCGATCTCTGTTTTTAAGGAAGCTGCGGACTGCAATGTGTTTATCGCACGACGTAGGTCACCTCCGGCCACATAACTAATGGCTTTCAAAGCTTCGTCGCTTATAGCTACGTGCTCTGCTTTACTTATGTATCGCAGCCGTGCTTGCACATCGTTCGGCCCAAGGAGTGTAAATCGATAAACAGCGCATCTCGACTGTATTGGTTCAATGATTTTGTTAGAATAGTTGCACGACAAGATGAATCTGCATGACATACTGTAACTTTCCATAGTGCGCCTCAAAGCCGACTGCGCGTCTGGTGTGAGCGAATCAGCCTCATCCAGGAAAATAATCTTGAAAGGCGCGCTAATTGGAGCTGTTCTGGCAAAGTTCTTAATTTTGTTGCGAACAACTTCAATGCCCCGTTCATCAGAAGCATTGAGTTCAGTAAAATTGCTTTGCCACTCATCTTCGTAGAGTTCGTGAGCCAAAGCGATTGCAGCGCTGGTTTTTCCCGTCCCCGCAGCCCCCGCAAACATCAAATGCGGCAGGTTCTTCAATTTAACGTAGGATTCAAGTCTCTTAACGACGTGATCTTGTCCAATAAC
>JBAULJ010000112.1:0-4760 GCA_049578125.1 Halobacteriota archaeon | reverse complement strand
ACTAAAGGTAGGAAAGGGCGTGAAACAGCCTCGGTTCAGGATTGTCGCTGTAGCGGGCAAAGAGCTGCGCCTGTATGCGGGCCATCTGAGGAAAACGGAGCTCGAACAGATTGCAAAAGACGTAGGAGCCGAGGTTGTTTACCTAGAGCCGGTGCCTGAGGAATTGAAAAAGAAAGAGGGGGGTTCCTGGTAATTCCGATCCGCGCGGGCCGTTTCCTGAGAGGAAGACCCGTCTTACTCGCCTGCTCAAACGCCCGTGGCGGCTTGCGCGTCAAAGGCCCCTACTCATTTTTCCCGTAGGAAATCCTAAATACGGCCTATTCTTTTCGGAAGCCTTTTAGAGTTGTTCCGTGATTATGATCCAGGCTTAGTATGGCTGATCTTGACCTAAACGTTGTGCTTGATGCCGCCCTGCGGATACTGCTCACCATCGACAACTCCATTTCCGTGCGTTTTTCCGAACGCGCAATACACATTAAACTGCCCACGACGCGTCGACTCGCCGATTTTTTAGAGGTGCCCCACTACTACGTGCTCCCCCTCTTAGGCATGATGGAAAAGGACGAGCTCATAACGAGGGCCGAACGAGTCGGCATTCACACGACGAGCAAAGGCAGCGCGATGCTCGTGGCACTCATGCACGAGCGCTACGAGGACGAGGCCGAGGCGCTGTTAGGGCGCACGATATTCGAGGAGCTACGACGGCGGGTGAATCAGTCATAGGCACGCGTTCAGGTGCAAACAGAAAGCGATAGGCCTTTATTTACGATGGTCACATTAGGGGTACCACTGTTGGAGTGATACAATGGCAGAAATGACGACATCACAAGTTGAAGAGCAGCTGGCTAAGCACAACTTCATCGACCGGGGCGGCGCACAGAAAGACCTGGAGGGCATCCGATTTCGGTTGTTCTCGATCGGCACGCAGAGCAACCTGTTGCTCGAAGTCGGATCGGAAAACGGGATTAGAGTCCTTCTGTCCACCAACTTGGAGCCGCTTGTCGAACGGCTCAAGGGAAGTGGCGAGATCGTCCTCGACGAGTCCAAGGAATTCACGCTTGCCAAGGATGAAACGGTTAAATTTGAGAAGCGGCAGGGAGATGCGCCCTATTGGTGGTCCTACAAAGTTGGGGATTATTCGGAAGCGGCGCTCCTCAAGGCTATCGATATGTACGAGATGATGTTGGGCTGGGGAGAGGAGATTACGAGTGCGCCCCTGGCTGCAGAGTAAATGCTGAAAAGCTAAGAAAGGATCCAAACTGCGCTTTTGAGCGAATAACGGCCGCGGTTTGTCTACTGGCGAGTGAGAACCTTAATATACGAACGTGTGGTAAGGGTAACCTGCGGGCTCGTGGTCTAGCTGGTTATGACATCGCCTTTACACGGCGAAGGTCGGGCGTTCGAATCGCCTCGAGCCCATCTGTTTTTGTTTCTTTTTTATTATAATTACAAACAAAGCTTCCATTTTGGAAAATAACAGATTTTAGCTCTTCAATCTCTGATTCAAGCTCTAAAAGACGAGATTTGACGTCATTTTGAGGTTGTGGTTGCGCAACCTCACATAAAAGTTGCGCAACATTTCTTTTTTCGTCAACTGCAGATTCAAAGGCAATAAAGAACCCGCTGACGTCTTCTGTTTCGATTGAATAAATATGAACGGTCTCACCAGCGACATTAAGACACTCTTCGGGCAGTCTTATCATTGGATAAATCTTAGAGCGCTTAGGATGCAACTTGCCAATCTTGGATTTTCCTATATATTGCATGATCTCACTTTTTTTAGAACACTCGGTCCCTAAACGGTGCTTAAGCATCGCTAACAGTGAAAGAAGCGTTTGTCGTAATCAGGCTTAAAGTCAGGAAAGTCTTGGTGGGATCGGATTAGGGGCCGCTAAGAATTATCTTTCGGAGGAACGCCAAAAGAAATAACGAGCTATGAGAAAAAGAAGCAGTAACCCGAAAAATAGCATCGCTAATATTCCAAATATCACTATTATGCCGATCACTGCCAGAAGAAGGTAGTATAACAGTCCGTGTGATGTTTCAATTTCTAGAAACTGTTCGGGTTGCTCTTGCTCCGTGAAATCAAGATACAGCGTTCCGTTTTCATTCATCCTGATGCGATCATCCATGCGAATCACTTTTAGCCATTAATCGAAGTTCTTTGATCTTAGCTGAGGAAAATATGAAATGAGTATTCTTGTGAATGTAATAACAAGCATAATTGTTCTGGTAGTAACATACATTATAGCTTCTCTTTACTATCCTATGCTGGCAGGAGGCGCAGCATATAGTCCTACTCCGAGGAAGACTGTAGCTGAGGCTCTTAAATTGGCGGACCTTAAGAAAGATGAAGTCTTCTACGACCTTGGATGTGGAACAGGAGACGCCCTTATAGAAGCCTCAAAGTCATGCGACCACGTGAATGGAGTTGAGATAGAGCCTATTCGATGGTTTATAGCCAAGCTCAGAGCAAGAAAAGCCAAAGTCATTCTAGGAAACCTTTTCAAGCAAGACATTTTTGACGCTGATGTTATATTCATATTCCAATATGAAGGAAGGATAAACAACAGAATCGCGATGAAAATAAAGGCTGAAACACAAAGCGAAACAAGGATCATAAGCTATTGTCACCCAATAGAAGATATGAAGCTCGTCAAAAGCCAAAAAGAGATTTTCATTTATAAGACCTGAAAGGTTCTGTCAACTCTTTAACAGGGCGTGCGCTGCCACCGGAGGGCAGCTGTTGTTTCTGCGACGGTAGGGGCGTTGGTCGTAGCCTGTATTAGGCTCCGGTCATAAGATATACTTTGTAGCCTGCGAGCGCTTGAGCGAGCAAGTTCATTTGCGCAAAACTATCAGTGCTCAAGCAACAAACAACACGATGTAGCAAGCTTTATGGGCACCCACGCTCATTGGATAAGCCGTGAAATCGCCCTCGCTGGCCGCTGCTGAGGTGCTCATACTAACAGCACTCTTAGTAATCGCTGCGTCTGGATGCACCACGACCACCCAGAACGCGACAACCTCGGCCAACCAGACGATCGGAGGGATAACGCTCCCCACTACCACAGGGCCCCCTACACCAGCGGCGCGCGACAGATCGCCGCAGCGGCGTACGTTTATGGCTACCCTCTTGTGCTAATGGATCTGACCAAAGATCGGCAGACTGCCGCCTCGGCTCCCACTTCTGACGGGACGGCGGCGCCAGTCAACCAGTTTGCTCGAGCTTCCACCATGTCAAATGCCTCATTTACAACTATTGTAGCCCCGAACCCTGATGCGCTCTTTTCTTTTGCCTGGCTCAACCTGGCGAAAGAGCCGATGGTGTTAAGCGTGCCTAGTACTACCGGGCGATACTACCTGATGCAGATGATGGACGGCTGGACGAACGTCTTTGCTTCCCCCGGTACACGCACCACCGGAACCGACGCAGGAAACTTCGCCATCGTCGGCCCGGGGTGGAACGGCACGCTCCCCGCCGGACTCGTGAAGATCGAATCGCCGACTAACACGGTGTGGATCGCCGGGCGCACGCAGCAGAACGGTCCTGCTAACCTCCCTGCAGCGAACGCCCTCATAGCTCAGTACAAATTAACGCCGCTGAGCGCGTGGGGCTCGAACTACACACCGCCGACCGACGTGCCGGTCAACCCCGACCTTGACACTGAGACGCCCCCTGTTGAATTAGCGGCGAATATGGCCCCTGCCACTTTCTACGGCAAGATGGCAACGCTCATGGTGGCCAACCCTCCGAGCGCTGCGGACAAACCGGTCGTTGACCAGATGGCCAGGATCGGCCTCGTGGCCGGCACTCCGTTCGACTGGGGGAGCTTTAACTCCACGGTGCAGGACGCCACCGCGCAGGGTGCTGAAGACGGATATGCCTATGTTTTGCCTGCGGGTCGTGGCCTTCCAGACTCTATAAGCGTACACGGCTGGATCGTTAGCTATAACCTCGGCAACTATGGGACGAACTACACGCTTCGTGCTCGTGTTGGGTGGGGAGGGTTTGGAGGAAATCTCCCGGAGGACGCGCTGTATCCGACCTCGGCGTACGATGCCAACGGCATCGCGTATAGTGGCGCACACAAGTACGTCATGCGCTTCGAGAAGAATAGTACCCCGCCTGTCAACGCGTTTTGGTCCGTTTCGATGTACAACAATCAGCGGTTCTTCGTGGAGAATCCGATCAATCGGTATGCGATTTCGCCCCACCTTGGTCCCTTGGAGTACAATGCGGACGGGTCGCTCGAGATCTACATCCAAAACACATCGCCCGGCCCCGACAAGGAGTCGAACTGGTTGCCGGCGCCGTCGGGCGGGTTCAACATCATGTTGCGTATGTACTGGCCGCAGGAGTCTGCGCTGAACGGCTCGTGGGTGCCGCCTGCGGTCCAACGGGTAGGGTAATCCAAAGCACGTAGATCAAAGTGGGCAAAAAGAGACGTATGCAATGAAGCGGCGCTTGCACAGAATATGATCACATTTAAAATGGTTCATACAGCCCGATAGGTGCTGTGTGTCCCCATGATAGGCCGCTACATGGTTTTGGTTGTCAAATCTAATAATGAATGCGGGTTCCCCTTCATGTCCTTCTATTTCGTAAATACTCGCTTTTTTACCGGCGAGTTCTGCGTACTGACTCGGTAAGCGGAACTGTGGGTAAATCCTACTGTTACCTTTCAATTTGCCAACTTTCACGTTGGCGATGTGTGTGAATTGGTTTGTCATAGAAACCTACACGCTCCCTCTTAGTT
>JBAULJ010000111.1:0-4843 GCA_049578125.1 Halobacteriota archaeon | reverse complement strand
TATTGAATAAATTCGTTTATACCTTCTAAAAATTGCTGATATTTTCCTCCCTCATATTGAGACCGAAGAGAAATTAAAGTAGCTACAGGGTGGAATTGAATTCCCTTGCCTGGCCAATACACCCATTTCAGACTGTCACCCGGAATATCCATGAATTCCAAAGATTTCGGGGACGTGTTATTGAGAAAATAATTATAATTTATATCCATCATATTAACGATATTATGCAACCGTTGCGTTGTAAGAACATTCTGGTCGTAACATTGCTGCAGAGTATCTGAAACATAAGACAGGTCGATATATTCATTATTCCTTTCGGGCAATCCGGCATATTTCTTCAATAACTGAGAATATTCCAATATAATTAGGGAATACTTTGTATAATCCTCAAGCGAAATCGAGCCCTTTTGCCATAGCGAGTGTGCGTAATCTGAAATGTTAAGTATCGTTTCGGCTTTCTTTATCCTTTCATTGTACGATGTCTGATTCCCAAGCGTTTTGTCAGGGGGGTAACCCGCCGTTGATTGACCGGTTTTAGTGGTGGCTGATGCCTGTCCGCTTTCCGTAGTCGGCGACGTACATCCCGCAGTGCAGGCGACGAGGATGAGTACAGCGCACAAGGCTGCGATGAGGTCTCGTGACGGTGTTCCCATGCTTAACTCCTATTCAAGACGCCTCAAATGCGGCTGCTATTCTATTTAAGCTGTTTGTTTTGCGCGCCTCTCAAAAGATTTGACGCCTAATAAAGGTCAAGAAGCGCCGATACAGGTTTCGATTTGAACTTCGCCGTAATTAGCTGCTATGCAACGTTCAAACGATAAAATGATCTATATGCTATCGTAGGATAGTGGCGCTTTCCGCTAATCTTCTTCCTTTCTCTATCTAAAATCCGGCCCGACATAGCAACCGTTATGCGTAAACGGCACGTTCTACCGCGCATGCAGCCAATCTGCACGCACACGATAAGCATTCAAAGCGCGAAGCCCTCGCACGCGCATCCAATTATCCGGCTGCCGCGGGAGTTTCGCCGACTCGCTGGTGTTGTTGCAACGATTTACGAGACGACGCATAACGGTGCGCTCGCGTTTCTAGTCGTTCCCCACCGCAACGTAAACAGGGCAATAAAAGCGATTTGGACGCTGGGATCGAAATACCGAGCCTTTACACGGCGAAGGTCGGGCGTTCGAATCGCCTCGAGCCCATCTGTTTTTAGCTTTTCGCGCTCTTTTTAGTTTTCGTTTGTAAGAAGAAGAGATTTGAGTTCCTCGATTTGTGATTCAAGAGCGGAGAGGCGAGAATCGAATGCAGTTTGGCTCTCAATAGGGCAAGATTTCTCTACTGATTTGTCTACTTTAATTATGAGAGTAAGTCCCCCTTTTTGTTCCGTTTGAGGGATCTGGGCTTTTTTTTCCTGCGAGCGCCTTCTGCGGGAGTCGGAAGCGTGGAAAAACGGTGTTATCACTGACCTGCAGCATGAGATCGAACTGCAGCGTCCGCAGCGGGGCGAATTCGGAAGCCGCATTGCATACAGAGCGGCGGCCTTTCAGAGCTTAGACAGGATAGGGAAACGCTGCAGAAGTAGCTCGAACTCGTGACCCTTCGGCTGCCTGCCCTAAAGGTTAGCCTTTGGTCTTTTCTTAGCTTCTGGGAGGCGGAAGAAAGAAGGGACTAAGATCAAACAGCATAACATTTATCCTGCCAGGGCGCATTTTTATGCGTTTCTGATCTGAAACGGCGATTATCGCGCCGTTAAAAATGAGGCAAACCATGAAAAAAGCAATAATCATTCTCGTTGGGCTGACCGCAGCCCTCCTCATAGCGGGCTGCACGTCTCCCACGACGAACAACACCACGCCCTCTGTGATCAGCACTTCACAGGACCTCAGCGCGACCCTCGACTCCTACTTTGCTGCACACTACACACTCGTCGACAACTTCACGCGCGCGAGCGACGCAAACGAAACGCCCGTCTATAGCGGCAGCTTTCAGGAGACGAACGGCACCCTCCACAGCGTGACGATTTACCTCGCCAACAGTACTATAGAAGCAGAGGGACAGTTCGAGGCTCAGAAGGCTAGCTACGTCGATGCCGCCGCTATGCCGAATGCGACTCTAAACGCGAACACCACCACGCACTGGGCGGTCACTTCAGAAAACACCTTGATTAGTGTCTGGCTCACTCAAGCCAGCACGGCAGGACCCTTCGGCCTCTCGCTGAATGCGCCATACGTCCTTGTCTCGCAGGACCTGAAGCCGCCGGTCTTGCCGACCGAAACCGCCGCCCCCGTTACAGAGGGTGCGGGCTGAGCGCTTTGATCCTCCGCGAGGCAGGATCGAAGCTTACCTCTTTATTGGATGTGCCGCTTCTTGCGTCAGAGAAACAGACGTCAAAGCCGATCGACAGGAAGGCGGAGTCCCCGCTCGCGCCCTACAAGGAAAGCGTCCCAGAAGGCGCGGTGAAGGACTCCTATGGGTATGCGAATCAGTACCTCTACACATGGCAGTTCACTCTAATCGACATTCTATACATCGATGTCGGAACAGAATGCGACGAGTTTTTGTTTCAGCTGTTTCACTTCCTTTTTTTGCAGCGGTACACACACCGCCACCTTCGAAACGGCGCAACATACGCCCTTTGCTAACAAACCTTACGCTTTTTTTGACACGGCGCTAGAGCGTTGAAAAAAGAGATAACCCACGACGCTTCAAGAGGCAGTGGACGTCACCCAGACGCATACGCGCGGTCAGGTAGCGATCACGGCCACGAAGCTGCTGGCCGATCCGTCGTATCCGGTCGTGCCGGAGGTGCCCGTGTAAGAGCACACGAATGGGTAATATCGGTTCGTCGCAACTTGCCAATCGATGAAGAAGTTACCGTCCGCATTGGTCTTCGCGCAGGGGAGGAAGTGTGCCAGGCCCCACACCCTGACGCAGTATGCTAATATGTGACTTCTAATAGCATGCTCACCAGCGTGCTCGTCTCGGTAAGGTGCGCGTTCAAGGAGACGTACGTCTGGCGCGGCGGGGGGGTCTGCGTGCGCAAGTCATTGAGTATGATATACGTCGGTTTCTTCGCCCGGGATCCGCTGGTCACCAGCTTGATCGATAGCACGCCGCGCCGAACACGTCCTGACTCAATCCTCGTGGTCGAACGTTAGGTTCTTAATTGAAGCGATATCGTTATGTATGACAGCGATTTCTTTCCCGAACGATGCATATGGGACGGAGCGATCAAAGGGCATGTGCCGCCGTATATTTGCACGACAAACGGGATCTGCTGAGAGCGATTGATGATGAGCACCGCGCTCTGATAGTTATGATTCATTGCTTTGCCGCCGCCCTCAGAGAGCGTAATCGGGTTGGCAAACTGAATCGCTCGAAGCAACTATCCCTCTGTTCGATGTAATAAAAAAAAAGAGAGGCGGCGGGCACGCCGCACCTACGGTGTGCTCGCTTCCTACGGACACTCCTTCACGATAATGCTGTCTGATGGGCCGTATGTGTCGTCGCCCGTGAAGGATGCTTGGTACCAACAGCCACTGGGGACTGCTACGCTAAAGTGGCCTGTCGTATCAGTTGTTGTATAGGTATTGTGGCCAGGATCAGGAGCATACAAGTGGATTTTGATCACCTCTTGCCTGTTTACGGGGTTGCCGTTTAAATCGGTCAAACGCCCGTAAGCCACCCACTGATCGTAGTCTAATACATGGGCTAAGTTTAAGGTCACCTTCGTTTGGATCCGCACGGTCACCGTCTTGCTCGCGATCGCCGACTTGGCATAGGTCGCGTCACCCCCAAAGGAGGCGTAGTCGGCGGTGCTGCCCGCCGATGTCCAGCTCTGCGGCCACGTGATCGTGCCGTAGGCGTTCGTCTTCGCGACGGCGGTCTTCCATACGCCGCTCACCTGGTACCAGACCGTGACCGACTTATAGGGCAGTGCCACGTAGCTCTTCGTCGTCGGGTTCCACCGCTTGAGCGTGGCCGTGAACGTCACCTGCTCTCCGACGACGGGGTTCGCCTTCGAGACGGTGAGCGTGATCGTCGTCGGGTTCTTCTGCACCGTCACCGTCACCTTGGTCCACGACGAGGCGTACGACTACTTACAAGACCGCGTGCACGCCTTCCTGGAATACGGGCGGACGTATCCGGAAGCGTAACGGCTTGCGAATCGCGAAGAAAAAAGAAGGAAATGGAGCGCAGAAACGCTCCCTCCCTTTCTAACGCCAATCGTGCTCAGACACTACGCTCACTGGAGCCCATTGGGGGGCAAATAATTCGTTATGGGCGTTTCCGGGTCCCATAACGGAGTCCACGAGCACTGCGGCCTGCTGAGTTATGGAACGAATGGGGGTCTATTGCATTCCTTAGCCCGGAAGCGGATTATATTATATTGCTGTCCGATGGGTAGTACCTGCTGTCACCCGCAAAGTGCGCTTGGAAATTGTTCATTGGTAGAGTAGAGAACAAGTCGAGCTGTGTATCATAGTAGCCGTGCTCATCAGTCTGCGTTGAGCCTAAATCCCTGTAATCTGGCTGCTCAAGACCCGATTCACGTATGGCAGTGAAGGTGATCGTCTCAACTTTGTTTAAGCTGTTGCCGGTTAGATCGGTCAAACGTCCTTTCGCGTGCACATGATAATAGAAAAAATTCTCAATCTGCCAATCGTATAGCGTTAAGGTCAACTTCGTCTGGATCTTCAGCGCGCTGATCGTCATAGCGGCGCTCTGCGATTTCGCGTACGCGCCGTCACCGGCAAACGCAGCGACGAACGTGGTGCTTCCGGACGTCGTCCAGCTCTGCGGCCACGTGATCGTGCCGTAGGCATTCGTCTTCGCGACGGCG
>JBAULJ010000110.1:0-1821 GCA_049578125.1 Halobacteriota archaeon | reverse complement strand
CCCAAAGGTCATAGTAATCCCTTTGTTCGATTATCCTTCCGTCAGCATGGATGGTCAGTTTGGTGCATCCAAAAATCGGTGTATCGGGGGACTTCCGGAAGGACATCGTCATCTTCCATTCTATGATAATGATATTGGAGCCCTGTACTACTGAGCTTATATCCATCCTGAGACTCTTGCATCGCTTGGTAAGCCGCTCGCACATGGCTTTAAAATTTTCTATGCCTTCAAGCCTCTGAATGGCGTCCTGAAAAACAATTTCCGGGTGGTAATAGGGAAAGATATGCGACCAATCAGGCTTCCCCTCGGTATTATAAGTCTTGGACCAAAGCTCTCGAACCGTGTCCTCCGTGAGATTTATACGTTTTTCATCCATAACGATGCACCTCATCTAATGTTTATATTTTAAACAAATAGTGGGGAGCAGCAATTGCCGCCCCCCCTTTATTCAGCAAGTCTACTAAACGGCCATCCTCTTGAAGCAAGTAGCCTCTCAATTTAAAAACCATCAGAACCATTCCTGTTATGTTTCAGGCCAGGTCGAAACGATCTGCATTCATCACCTTATTCCAAGCCGACACGAAATCATATACAAATTTATCTTGGGCGTCATCACAAGCGTAGACTTCCGCTATGGCCCGGAGTTGAGAGTTTGAACCGAAGATGAGATCAACGCGGGTACCGGTCCACATGAGTTCTCCCGTCGCACGATCGCGGCCCTCGAACACGTCTCCGGCTTCAGTTGTAGCCTTCCACACTGTGCTCATGTCGAGCAGATTCACGAAAAAGTCATTCGTGAGTGTCTCTGGCCTATTGGTGAAGACGCCGTGCTGAGACTGGCCGTAATTGGCATTCAAGACGCGCATGCCTCCAAGCAGAACCGTCATTTCAGGAGCGGTCAAGGTCAACAATTGCGAACGGTCGATCAACATTTCCTCTGCGGATACGGAGGATTTGGTTTCCAGGTAGTTGCGGAACCCATCTGCCTTCGGTTCGAGTACTGAAAATGACTTCACATCGGTCTGCTCTTGCGATGCATCCGTGCGTCCAGGCATGAAAGGAACGACCAAATGGTGGCCGGCATTCTTTGCCGCCTGCTCTATACCTGTACAGCCACCCAGGACGATCAAATCGGCGAGTGAAACCCTCTTTTGACCTGTCTGGGCACTGTTGAAATCAGCTTGGATTTTTTCAAGAATCTGGAGCACCGTTTTCAGTTTCGCCGGCTGGTTGACTTCCCAATCCTTCTGTGGTGCAAGACGGATGCGCGACCCGTTCGCCCCACCGCGTTTATCTGAACCACGGAATGTGGACGCCGAAGCCCAGGCCGCCCCGACCAGCTGGGAAACAGACAGGCCAGAAGCCAGAAGCTTGCTCTTGAGAGCGATGATGTCCTTTTCGTCAATTAATTCATAATCGATTGCCGGCACCGTGTCCTGCCAGATCAGTTCCTCCGCAGGAACCTCAGGGCCAAGATAGCGTGGACGTGGCCCCATATCGCGGTGAGTCAGTTTAAACCACGCACGGGCGAAAGCATCCCTGAATTCATCGGGATTTTGCTGGTAGCGTCGCGCAATCGGTTCGTAGATCGGATCCATGCGAAGGGAGAGGTCCGCTGTGGTCATCATCGGCCGGTGTTTCTGCGACGGATCGTGCGCGTCAACCACCATGTCTTCTTCCGCTACATCCTTGGCTAGCCACTGATTTGCGCCAGCCGGACTCTTGACCAGCTCCCATTCATATTTGAACAACGTGTTCAGATAGCCCATGTCCCACTTTGTCGGGTTCGCCTTCCAAGCTCCCTCGAGACCGCTGCCGATC
>JBAULJ010000109.1:0-2349 GCA_049578125.1 Halobacteriota archaeon | reverse complement strand
TCTTAGGGTTGATGAGAGCAATCAGCAAAGACAAAAACAAAAAGAGAAAAAGCGAGCCCGTGCTCCCCAAAAAAGGAACAACCAAGGCAACCAACCCAAAACTCGCGCGAATTATCAGCCTGCGTGCTGCAACAATATTCACGCTAATCCCCTTCTAGTTCAAGCTCGAAGTACTTTATGTTTACGATGGCTCCGAGTGAAAAAATAGGCTAAAAGATGAGACTAAGCCACGCATGATTTCAAACCTTTACGAACGAAGGCTTCTCGACCAGATTCAAGAAGTACCACGACACGTTGCGCTCGTCGTCGCTGAAAAAGACCTCGATACCATTGAAGCTTATAAAAAGATAGGCGCGTTCACGTCGTGGTGCCGCGACATTGGGATAAGTCGTGTCACGGTCTACATAAACATGCTACGTCTCGGAGAAGAGGTCAACCAAAGGTTGCGGTCGCAGATCGTCCAAAGAATCACGGATTGCCTCCAATCTACGTCAGTTGCTGCCACCATCTACTCGCCGGACGCCCCAGACCCCGTCAACAGCGATCAAGCACCCGCTGTGAGTATCTCGATTGGGTACGGCGGCAAGAAAGAGCTCGTCGATGCCATTCGATCGATAGCGCAGAAGGTTAGGAATAAGGAGCTACGAGCTGATGACATATCTGAAGAAACCGTCAGCTCACATCTCATCTTCAAAGAGGAGCCTGAACTCGTAATACGAACGGGCGAGAATCGCTTGACCGATTTTTTGATATGGCAAGCTGTTTACTCAGAATTGTGCTTCACTGACGTGAATTGGGCAAATTTCAGGAGAATGGATTTGCTCAGGGCTATCCGCGACTATCAGAAAAGACAACGGAGACGCGGCCTCTGATTACAGGAGACAACGCTTCAACGTATTGCACACGTGCGATTGTGCTTCAGACTGGGGTGACAACAACCTGAGCGGCAGCCCCATTGAATATTCCACGTGCGCACCACAACGCGCATTTCCTAGTGAATCACATGAATTTCGCAATCAAACTGCTTACGTCTACCAAATTTGCAGTCGCCACCATAGCCGTGATTATCCTCCTATCAGCTGTGGGTACTTTTTACCCTGGCGGTGACGTGGTTTTTGGGTCCTGGCCTTTCCTTGTATTCATAGGGCTCCTTGCGTTGTCAACCGCACTTTGCAGTCTGACGAGGGTTGTCCCCTTATGGCGCGGCGTTATGCACCCCCCGATAGAGGTAAGCGATCAATTTTTACAAAAGCTCCCATACCACGCTAATATCTCGGGCGTTACGGCTTCACAAGTCAAAGCCCGTTGGAAAGGGTACAAATGGCATGAAGCGAGTAGTTCGGGAACCACCTTCTTGTTTGCACAGAAAGGAAGAATTGGCAGATTCGGCCCCCATATCGCGCACTTTGGGGCGCTAATACTCTTGCTGGGGGTCGCTGTCGGAGCAGGTTACGGTTATGCAAACCCTTACAGTAACAAGATTGCAGTGATTCCAGAGGGCAGTTCACTGCAAGTCGATGGCTTCACCCTGCAACTCAACGGCTTTAACGTGAGCTATTATGACAATGGTGCCGTACGGGATTACAGAGCTACTGTCACACTAATAGATGGCAATCAAGTGCAGACTCGCGACATCACCGTGAATGGGCCGATAACATATAGAGGGCTGACTTTCTATCTATACGGTTATGATTCAAACGGAGTGATAGAATCTGGAAAAGCAAGCTGGGTTGCATTTCAAATCAAGAGTGATGCAGGCGTCCCTCTGGTTTGGCTAGGGGCAGTGGTTACGCTTGCCGGAATAATGGTATCCCTCTACGTGTCACACAAGAGGATTTGGATGAAAGGGTCCAACGAGAGTATTTTGCTCGGAGCAATAAGCAACAAAAGCTCAGCGCGGTTTTTCAGGGACATTGACATTGTGCGCACGGAGCTAAAGGATCGCGCTCAAGAACGTGATGTGGCCGGATCAAAAGAGATATAACGTTGCGCTAAACTGACTAGAACAACTGATGGACATAGCAGCTCTTGAACGATTGGGATTCGAAATTGCCCTTGGAACTTACCTTATATCGTCGATTCTTTTTATCCTCTACTTCTCAACAAAAAAACGACGCCTTGCAGAGATGGGATTTACCCTCGTAGCCTTTGGATTCGCGTTTCAAACCCTTGCACTTGCAACGCGATGGTTTTACGCGGGCCACCCCCCGTGGGTGAACACTTACGAAGTCATGTCGTTTTTTGCGTGGACCATTGTGGGTGCCTACTTGATACTAAACGTGAGATCTGACTATCGGAGTGTTGGAACACTTGTCGCGCCGCTCGCGTTCGCCACGCTTGGGTTCGCCT
>JBAULJ010000108.1:0-11815 GCA_049578125.1 Halobacteriota archaeon | reverse complement strand
CGGTAGTGCTCACCGCCCTGCTCAAACGAGCGGCGCTGCCGGGTCGACCGAGTGTCACCACACGTTTGAATGGACCCACTCCTTGCTGAACCTGTTTTGTGCTGGCGGCTCTTCGGCAGGATAGCCGACGACGACAAACGCCAGCGGAATCACGCCTTCGGGGAGCTGGCAGTGCTTGGTAAACCCGGCCACGTGCCCATCCATAGGATAGACGCCGGTCCACACCGCTCCCAATCCGAGCGCGTGGGCAGCGATGAGGAGGTTCTGCGTGGCTGCCGAACAGTCTTCCACCCAGAACCCCGGGACGATGACGTTCCGCGTGTCGGCGCAGACGAGTATGCCGAGGGGCGCGCGCTTAACCATACTCGCAAACGGGCTAAACGTCGGAATGGCGTCGAGCATTTCGCGATCCGTTATTACAATGAACTCCCAGGGCTGTTCGTTTGCTGCCGACGGCGCGCTCATCGCTGCCGCAAGGAGCTGCTGGATCGTCTCATCATCAATTTGCTTGTCCGTGTATCGTCGCACACTTCTTCGCGTGTGAATAGCTTCTAGCGCATCCATTACTCTTTTCCTCCACCCGTATCATTTTTGATGAGCTGCCAAGTGAAATAGCTTCGGAAAAAACGCTCCTGCGTTGAATGCTTGCCGCGGCCCTTGGCGGAACAAAGGGTAGTGCCGGCAGAGTACTTATACCCCTCGCCAACCTGCGTTTCGAGATCACAGGCGGGAACAAAAGAGTCGTAAATCTGCACCTGCACCGGTTGCGTCTGCGTATCCAACGCAGCTGCCCGACCGAAGCTGCTTCTAGTGTTTTTTTGTCCGTGACTCTTTGAGCGCACGCGAATTGAGTCCGTCGAACACGCACGCCGCGCCGTCGGCGAAATCGGTCAGCTTTGTCTCAAGGAGGTGCGCAGCGGCAGAAAACGTAACCTCGACGAAGTCGACGCCCTTAGAAGTTAACGCCACTAAGTGTGAAAACGACTCGTGATGCTGCTCAATGATCCCTTTCTTTGCGAAATAGCTAACGACGGATACGCACGTGTGGCGGTCGAAGCCCAGCTTTCGCGTTATCGTGCGGACGTCACCGCACGTGCCGATATCGCCTTGAGTTACTGCATACAGCGTGTGAATAAACTGGTCTTGCTTGCATCGCAAGTCGTCCAGATGCCGTGGCATGGCCTCGCCTCTGTCAAGCGTTCTACATGTATGCGCGCCGCAGCTCAAATAACTTCGTAGCGAAAAAATGTTGATACATCTTTCCACGTGATCTGTCCAGCGAACCGCGCTTTTTTTGCCTCGAGACGTGGGTGACTATATATCGCGAAGCTTTTTGCGCGGATCGGTCGCTTCTCTGCAGCTCGGGAGCGACGCGAGCGCGCTTTCGTGCAGCCGTACTGGTTCAATGACTGGCCGCAGCTTTCACGGATCGGACCGTGCGAGATCATCGATGGCGTGCTTTTTGAATCGTATTCCGCGATCGCCCGGATAGGGCTCACGATGATCGTGCTCACCATAGCGTATGTCAGCAGGAATCCCTTCCGGATATGCTTCGCACGTCGACTCTGTGTCTGGCCGGCGGTGCACGCACTGACCGCAGCGTGGTACGTGGGCGAGTAGCATCTTTAAACCTCATGAGGTTGAAGTTCGGAGCACCGATGAAGCCTCGCCAAGAGCGCAGTGAAACAACTAACAGCGACGCGTATCCATTCCTCGACTGCCCAACTGCACAAACGCTATTAGGCCTTCGTTACTGGGTGTGGTTCTGATTATCCTAGCGGTGCAGCTCCCCTTGGAAAGCTGCGCATAAGCTTAATAGTCTCTCCGCTGTAGTCTTGCGTATATGTACATCGGTAAATCAGTTCGGCTTGAGCGTATTTTTAGTCGGAACACGAGCAACACCATCATCGTGCCGATGGACCACGGCGTGAGTGTGGGTCCAATCAGGGGACTAGAGGATCTCCGTATCGCAGTAAACAAGGTGGCCGAGGGAGGAGCCAATGCCGTGCTCGGGCATATCGGCTTGGCAAAGCATGGTCACAGAGGCTATGGTCGTGACGTCGGGCTCATAATTCATCTTTCAGCGAGCACGTCACTCGCTCCCGATCCAAACCGCAAAGTGCTCGTGAAGACCGTTGAAGAGGCGATCAAATTCGGCGCGGATGCCGTCAGCGTTCACGTGAACGTCGGCGCGCAGAATGAATCTGAAATGTTAGCCACGCTCGGGCACGTCTCAGAGCGTTGTGACTACTGGGGGATGCCGTTGCTTGCGATGATGTATCCTCGAGGCGCCAAGGTCGAAGACGAGCACGCCGTCGAGCACGTGAAACTCGCTGCTCGAGTGGGTGCGGAACTGGGGGCGGACATCGTCAAGACGAACTACACGGGCGAGGTCGACACCTTCAAAGAGGTGATAGCGGGATGTCCCGTTCCCGTCGTGGTGGCAGGCGGTCCTCAAATGGACACCGAACGCGAGCTGCTCCAAATGGTACGAGACTCGATCGACGCCGGAGGGCGTGGTGTGGCGATCGGCAGGAACATTTTTCAGGCGAAGGATCCGACCAGCTTAGTCAGGAGGATTGCGCGCGTCGTGCACGAAGGGTACGACGCAGATGAGGCTATGCGGCTGTAGCCTCGCGCATTTCTAGCTCACACGGCAAAGATTCTGTATAGAATAGGCAGCAAGCGTCGCCGACGTCATGAAGAGTCACCAACGTGCTACGAGCTTTTCGAAGTCTTAGGCCGGTCTCTCGTGTGGCCGACGCTTTTTCAAAGCGTGTACCGACTGATGAATCGTTTCAGACCCGCTTTGAGAAGGGGGAGAGTGAATAAGCTGAAGATGCCTCTCGATACGCCTCGCTGCAACGCCATTCGCGTGAGGAGCCACATAAGTGCAAACCGCGTGGCGTGACGCTCGAGGATTGCGATCATTCGGGAGGCCCCCCACGTCGCAATGATCACGATCCACAAGAAGATGAAGGCGAAGAGACTCAGCGGAAACGAGATGAGCCGGTCGATGAACAGCGTCCCCAGGATGCCGACCGCGAGGAGCAGCGCTGTCGTGCGCCACATTGAAAAGCGCCGTTTTCGGCGACGCAGCACCTGTTCGATGAATCCGTCTACGATCTGCTCTCGATACTCAGGGTGCTCTTCCGCCGCCATGATGACGGCTTCGACGTCGTCATAGATTTGGCCAGCTTGCATATCTGCAAAATAGCGCGCCGGCGTATATATACATACGCCACAAAGGATTCACGGCAGGCTAGCGCCTTCTCGTTACGACGTAAGCGGCGATGACGAGTCCGACAACAACGAACGCAGCTTCGAAGCCGGGTATCGGGCTTCCGCTCTTGGCTGCGGCGGCGCTTGCGCTGCCGATCTGAATGGGAATCGTTCGGGTCTCACTCGTTAGGTTCCCGCTGGTCGCGTGGAACTTAAGGTCATAATTGCCTGAAGCGCCGCTCGCGGCACTGATCTTCACGGCGAACACCGCGGTTGAGTTCGGTGCAATGTCATAGGCGCCTCCGTTGTCGACGCTGATTTCTTTTGGTAGGTCTTGGAAGACGAGGAACGCGGCGCTCGCAGGGTCAGCACCTCTGTTCTTGACCGTAACGCTCACGGCCACTGTATCATTGACATAGGTAGGTGCCGAAATAGCCGTGATGGTGAGCGTCGTGTTGCTCTGCGCCCCGCTGGTCTCGTTCAAGATATTTGTCGCGTTGGTAGTCGCATTGCTTGTAGCGTTGATGCCCTCCTGAGTCGCGTTGTGGCTCGAGATGGTCAAATTCGCCTCAGACACCTGGATAAAGGTCTGCACGTGTGCCCCTTCCTGAATATAGGGGGATATTTGTACGTTCCAGCCGACTAAGCCGTGACCCATCGTCATCTGGGCCGGTACTGCCGTATCGCTTGCATTGCCGGTCAATCCGCTCAAGTCGGCCTTGACGTTCGCTTTCATCTTCTGCTCATCAAAACCAGGATTTGACGCATTCCACGTCGACGGGTCGCCGCTATGGCAGAGCGCGCAGTTGTTGCTCACGTCTGCCTGGACCGTAACGAACCCGGCGGGCTTGACGCGGCTAGTGGTGCTTCCATCGACCAAGAACGAGATCTGCGGCGTCGCGGGGCTGCTTAGATCGACGCCGGCGACCTTGGGGGTGGAATTGTCTGAATCGGTCACCCGAATCAAGTAGTGGCCGGGGGGAAGATCGGATGCCGGCACCCAGCGGTACTGAATCTGGCCGCTCGTTCCTTGAATCAGGTTGTTCGGGCCGCCGTCCTTCACTTGCGCAACAGACGTCCACGCGCTGCCCTCATCATCAATACCGTTCTTGTTAGCGTCATAGTAAAACTCGATCTTTGCCGTGTTTCCCGGCTTTCCGAGATCAGCCTGTATGAGGATTGCGGCTCCGGCGTTCGCCTCTTTCTTGTCGACAGAAACCATCGTCGTCGCTGCGATCGGTGCAGCGACAAAAGCCGCAATAAGCGCGGCGACTATAAAGATTGGTATATACTTACGCAAGCGCGCTCTCTTCATAAGACATCACATCACAAAAACGGTCGCTCGGCCCGGAACGTACGATAAAACGTATACCTATAAAAACGCTTCGAACTTGACTTAAAGAAGGGGTACGCGATTAGGGGCTGTTTTTGGCCGCTTTTACGCGTGCGCCATCGATGTCCGCTAAAACGGCGTCGATGCGTTGCGTGGCGTCGTCGGCGGCGTCCCACAGGAGCTCGAAGCTTGCCTCGAGATATTGTGCGTATTCAGGGCTGTTAGTCCAGAAAGCCGTATCGCCTGCGTCCTTTCCGTGGCGGAGCGCGTCAAACGTTATGGTCGTCATACTTTCCCGAGCGTCGGCAACGAGGAATCGTATTCCTTCGTAGTTGTCGTAGTGGCGCACATCGATCCCTCCCGCAAGTGCCTCGCGCGCCGAACTGATGTTGCGTGGGAGAATCTCCGTGACGTACCTCACGCGAACGCCCCTTTCTACCGCGTCGATACAGTGCTCGAGAATCCCGCTGGAAGAGAGTGTTGAGATGCCAACGAGTGATGAGATGAATGCGATGCGTGCTTCGGCCGCGTTAACCAGCTGCTCCATAATGGCGAGCGTGTTCGAACGGCCCTTAATCACTTTAAACGTGTAAAGGTCGTCTGCAAGGGCCTCGCTCGACAAGTACTCTTGTGCGAGCGCTAGTACTTCGTCACGATTCTCCTCCATCCAGCGGAGCTCATACGCGTGCCGCATCATAGCCCCCGCGAGCGCTGCATCAACTGCAACGGCCGCGTATTTGGTCGGCTTCTCGACCGATTCTTCAATCATCCCCTTTTCCGCGAGCGTCTCTAAGACACGGTAGATATCTACGCGGTAGCTGTGGAGCAACTTGGCGAGCTCGCCCGTGGTTTTTGGGCCGTACTTTAGCGATAACACATAGAGATGGGCCTCTTTCGCGCTCAAGCCGAAGGCTTCAAGCTTCTCGATTAAGGCCTGTTGCATAGGCGGAGGTACGTATTCCGTTCATTTATGCCTTTGCATCAGCGCAATCGTCCAGGACGAGCTCTTCTGCCGTGCAGACGAACGCCGAACGCTTCGACCTAAGTCAGACCCGTTTGAACGTTTGTGCGAATTGCATCGACTGGTTCCGCGGAAAACCGCGTTGCGTTGGCGCCGCTTGACCAGCTGTAAAATCTCGCCGAAAAAGTGGGCAGCGCAGCCGGCAAATTTTGGGATCTCTGATCCGTGCGTTTTCGTTGCCTCGAGCCACGGTCGCGGGCACTGAAAGCAAATCGTGGGCAAATACCGCGACGAAAATGTGGCCACCATTGCAACAAAATACGGAGCTTAAATCAGTCGGAAGAGGAATGATGCGTCCTCAGACCATATGCGAGTCCACACAAACATTAAAACCATCAGCCGCTCTTGCAGTGTATAGGACTGAGTTTCACGATGCGCGACTTTGTAGCTGTCTATCGTGGCGAGGGAGGTTAAATGGCCGACATCGACTGGCAACTCTTTGACATCGGATACGTTCCGCTGCGTCGGTGTTCGTTATGCAAAAACCAGGAGAAGTTCAACGCCTCAGCAACACGAAGTTGCTATTGTTCACGACTGCGACAATGGACGGCTCCCGTGTTTGAATGCCCCTTCTGGGAAGCACCAGAGAACTGGAAAGACTGGTATGCCTCCTGTACGGCACTAAGGCACAAAAAAGCACTCTGATGCCTCGACACGTCGTTCGCCAGGGCAATGCCGACCGTGGACTATATTACTAGGCGTGTCGCGAAAAATAAGTGCCTGGCAGCCCATATCAGGCTACAGTGGCCGAAACAGTCTATAGCATCCCCTTTGTGCTGCGGACTCCCTCTCGAGGCTGCAGTGCTTCGTTGAGTGCGACGCCCAGCGCTTTGAATATTGCTTCGATCGTGTGATGATCGTCCGAACCGTAAGCGTTGACGTGAATCGTCAGCATGGCGTGCGACGCGAGCGATTGGATGAAATGTTTCACCAAGCTGGCGTCGATGCCGTCGACGCCTGAGGCGATCGTGGCATTGAATACAACGTAGCTCCGCCCTGCTGCATCGACAGCGATGGTGGCAAGCGAATCGTCCATGGGAATGGAGGCGCTTCCGAATCGTTTGATACCCGCCGTGCCTGCAATCACACTTTTGAGCGCCATCCCGAGTGCGATGCCGACGTCCTCAACCACGTGATGCGGATTGCCGTCGCTCCGCACAGCGAGGTGTATTCCGATGTCGCCGTGCAGGGAGAGAGCCTCAAGAACGTGCGTAAAGAACGGTACCCCGGTCTCAATTGCCGTTTCTGACGGATCGTCGAGATTGACGTGCAGATCAATCTCGGTCTCTTTGGTTTGCCTCTTAACGTTGGCCGTCCGCATGTTTACCCCATACCCTAGAGGTCGCGTACTATTTTAAACGCATCGTTAAGCGTGAACTTCCCAGTGTATATCGCAGAGCCGATTACGACGCCGGCGGCTCCGGTCGAGGCGACCGCTCGTATGTCCTCTAGGCGCCCGATACCGCCAGACGCGATAACGGGCACGTCGACGTATTCGACGAGACTGCGAATTACGTCGGCGCGTATCCCGCTCATCCTCCCCTCTACCTCCACGTCCGTGAAGAGCAGCGACCCCGCACCCATCTCCTGAAAGAGCAAACCCAGCTCCTCAGGCCGTAAGCCCGAGCTTCGCGTCCATCCTTCAATCAGGACCTCGCCCCCTCGCGCGTCGACCGACACCATGACGGACGCACTGCCGAACTCGGCGCTCAGGCTGTGGACGATCGTCGGATCTCTGACGGCGGCAGTGCCTAAAATCACCCGGTCGACGCCGATCTGAAGCAGGTCGACAACGTCTTCGTGGGAGCGAACGCCGCCGCCAACCTGAATAAATGCGTCGAGTTTTGCTAGCTTGTAAACAAGCTTCAGATTTCGAGGCTTTCCAAACGCGCCGTCGAGGTCGACGACGTGCAGGCTGGTGGCACCATTGCTAAGCCAGTGTTCTGCGACGGATATGGGGTCCTCAAGTGAAACAAGGACGTTTTCAGGCGCCCCTCCGACCAGCTGGACACACCGGCCATCTTTAAGATCAATAGCGGGAATGACGTCGAACGGCACTGTAAGCACCTCTTGCGTTGGACGATACCTCGGTCTGTTTTGTAAGCGTATTAATCGTTTGGCTTACCTGTATCTATGCTTCAAACAATCTCGGTGAGCAGGGCAAGCATCGTCTTGTTCACCTGTGAAGGGCAGAAGTTCAAACGGGAGCATAGCGCTACGTCACCGCAATCGCGCAGCTAGCCGTTGAGACCCAGAGGGCGGACGAGCTGCCTAAAGAAACGATCATGACGCGCACATCATGATAAGCGTGACTCATTTATGGCGGCCGTGTGCGCTACAAGCTCTTCTAACAGAACGAGTGCAGCCTCCTTATCGAGCGGCTTGTTGTCATTTCCGCACTTAGGCGAGTAGATGCACGCCGGGCATCCGACGTCGCACGAGCAGCCTCTGACGAGCTCCCGCGTCATCGTGACAATGTCGGCGATTAGCTCGACTGCTTTTTCGGCAAGGCCAATCCCGCCCTCGAAACCGTCATAGATGAATATCGTAGGTTGGTCGGTATCCGGATGGTACATGGTCGAAACGCCGCCTATGTCCCACCTGTCGCACATTACGTGCAGCGGCATCACCGCAATTAGCGCGTGTTCTGCGCCGTGTAGACCACCAGCGATGTCGAGCTGCTTCGCCACGACGCGCGCCACGGCGGCTTCTGGCACGGTGAACCACAACGCCGTCGTCATAAAGCGGAGGGGCGGCAGATCGAGGCTCTCGGTAGCGACGACGTGATCATAGCGAAGCGTTTTGTATCCGACGTACTGCTCGACGACTTCGACAGCCCCGAATGACACGGTCAACGCGCCTTTCTGCCTCGTGTCTAGCTCTTGTATTACGCGAAGATCGACGGTTTTGATCGGCTCGGTATGGAAGTCGACGTGCTTTTTGCTCACGGAAATGATTCCGCTACTCAAATTGAGCTGCTCGACGACGTAAGTCTCACCTTCGTGAAGCACCACCGCCCCTTGATGGGCCTCTCGGTACGCGCGGGTCTTGTCGAGCGTTTCCAGCAGTCGCCCTTCGCACAGCATCTTGAACACCTGCGAGGAGAGTGCATTCAGGGGCACCGCCTCGGTCGCTCTACCCGTGCCCGAGTAAACCCATCCACTCGCGGTGTTTTTAGCTAAGCCCTGGCGCGCGAGCTCCTCTAGCGACGCTGAGAGAAGCGTCGGAAAGTAAGCCTCATCGTGAGGGAGCCGCAGCGGCAACTCGGCCGCTGCGCACATAGCGTGTCCTGCGGTAATATATTCGTTCGAAAGATCGATGATGGCGTGTTCGTGGGACCCACCGAACAGCGCGTCCGGATGCTTCATGAAGTACTGATCGAGGGGGTCGTGAAATCCAACTAAGGTCGCGATAGACTCGCCCCTACCCCGGCCCGCTCTCCCCGCTTGCTGCATCGTAGAGATGATCGTGCCGGGATAGCCCGCCATGATTACGGCATCCAAGCTACCGATGTCAATGCCAAGTTCCAGCGCGTTCGTTGACGTTATGCCGGCTAAGCTGCCGCTTTTCAAGCGCGCCTCGATCTGCCGCCGCGTCGCAGGCAAGTAGCCCGCGCGATAGGCAGCAATGCGGCCGGCGAGAGATGGCGTGGAGTCTCTGACGTCATTTCGAGCCCAAAGGGCAATGAGCTCCGCCATCTTCCGGGACGGCGTAAAACAAAGCGTCTGCAGGTTGTTTTGGATAAAAAGGAGAAACAGGTCCTTCACTTCCTGATGGGCGGAACGGGTGCCAATGCCGTTCGCGTACGGGTTATACAGAACGAAGTATTTGCGCTCTCGAGGCGATCCGTCTTGTGCGATCAGGTCGAACGTCGCCCCGGTGAGTCTCTCGCCGAATTCAATCGGATTTGCGAGGGTGGCGGTAGAGATGATAAACTGCGGCTTCGATCCATAATACGCGCAGAGCCTACGCAGTCGCCTCATCAGCAGAGCAACATTTGACCCGAATACGCCGCGATATACATGGGCCTCGTCAAGTACGATGAACTTCAGGTGCGCCAGAAAACGCTGCCACTTGTAGTGCCAAGGCAGGACGTGATGGAGCTCGTAGGGGTTACTGATCACGATCCTCGCCGTCGCTCGAATCTTCGGCCGTTTATGTGAGGGCGTATCTCCGTCGTACACATTCGGATTGACGGGTATGCCACAGACGCGCTCGAGCTCCTCAAGCACCTTCAACTGATAATTCGACAGAGCTTTTGTTGGGAAGAGGTAGAGTCCGGTCGCGCTCCTGTCGCGCTCGAGCTCTTCGAAGATCGGAACGTTGAAAGCGAGCGTCTTTCCGGACGCAGTGGGGGTGGTGATTATTACGTTCTTGCCTGCACGCAACGCCGTGCGAGCATCGGTTTGGTGCCGGTACAACTGAATGGCTTTTTGCTGCAGGTACGCATCGACTTTTGGTGCTATCTCACTGGCCTCACCGAAAACTGGTCCTCTGGCGGGAAGCACTTCGATATGTTCGACTTGGTTGCGGTACGAGGGATCGCTCTGCAGGATTCGGAGAATAGCCTCGACAGACGTGCTTATCCCTCGCAAAGCCTGGAAAAAATGTGTGCCAGCGCGATGAGATCCTGCCTATTATGCTCAATCACGGCGAGCAACGGCCCGACATTTTGTGTCCGCAGGTACGTCTCATAGAACTCCGGAACTAAGGCGCTGGGAATGTCTGTTTCGCGAGCGCCGAGGAGATGCTTCTGGAGCGTGAACAGCCTAAAGTCGGGCATCATCCCATGCCACTTTCTTCGTGCGAAGTGGAGCGCGTCGAAGTGCGCTCTCTGCAAATCGCCGCGTATGTGGTAGTAGGCGAGACGTTGCTCAAGATAAGGAACGTCAAAAGTTCGCCCGTTGAACGTGACGAGCGCACTACGTGCGTCGACGTGAGAAAGAAATGCAGCTAGCGCAGCGGGCTCTTCGTGCACGTCCCTGAGAACATATTGGTGCACGTTAAGGGTCTCGCCGATCGATTTAGCCAGCCCTATGATTATGATCGGGCTGGAGAAAAGCCCCAGCGTCTCGATGTCAACGAAGAGCAACTCGTCCGGCGCGTGAAAGCCCGAGGCACGTAAGGCAAGCGGATGCGATTTTGAGAACCTTTTTCCTATCCATTCGATTATCTCGCCCGTGTCGAGCGCTTCGATGAGTTCCAGGAAACGACGCGCCTGCCCCCCAAAGCGGTTGTGCTCGACGAGATCTTCGATTGTGTGGTAGCCACGCTCCTTCAAGGCGTTCTCTGTCGCTTCTCTAACGCCGTGAAGGAGTTTAAAATCTGATAACAAGCTCTCTTCGGCTCTTTTTGAGTTTATCGTCTGTAAGCTTACCCTCTCTACCGTCTCTATCCGGTAACACGTCCCTCGCTCATTCACGAGCTCGCTCCCGGGGATCATCTCTTCGAGCACGTCTCCTTCGTGCTCTTTAATTAGAGCTCGCTTGAGTGCGAGGGCTTGTGCGTAGTCATTTTGGCCCTGGGCGTAAAACAGCCCGGGGATGAACTGAGAGGAATTCGCGCTCTGTTTATAAGCGACATCGCCAGTTCGAGTTACGCGAGACCTGAGGCCCTCGCCGACCCTCTTGAGCTTTCGATTGTCTTGTCCTTCACTCAACACGATTGGACATCCCCGCGTGCTTTGGACGATGCAAAACGCGGTTGATTGATCTACTTAGACACATTACACACGAGTGTTTGCCGACTTAAGTCTTTGTCTGGCACCCCCGTGCGCTTGACGCCTCGTGCTGACCATATCTACCCACGCGGCGCTGTAACGCTGCCACCCTATTGAGCCAGCTCACGAGGGCTTGTTTGCGCACGGAGACGCTAATCAACGGCCTATGTATTCATATACATGAAGGAGAAGCCCACTTACGGGACACTTCGTGGAGGAACGTCAAATAGTAATTCGGAAAGATGACGCGGGCTATTTCATTGCGACGTGCCCGTCGTTGAAAGGCTGTCACTCCTACGGTGCAACGCTCGAGGAGGCACTCGATAACATTAAGGAGTGCATACAGCTTTGTCAGGAAGAGCTTGAGGAGGAGGGACGTAACTGAAGCTGACGTCGAGCTGTGAGCAAACGGGCGCTGCTGCAGCACGCGCCGAAAAGTTCCCATCGATCAGCGGGAGCGACCTCGTGAAGTTCTTAGAATCTATCGGTTTTCGCGTTACTCGAACACGAGGTTCACACG
>JBAULJ010000107.1:0-1992 GCA_049578125.1 Halobacteriota archaeon | reverse complement strand
TGGCTAAGCTATGGAAACAGCCCGGAGCAGCTTTCATAATTCCTGGCGTGATTTTTATTTTGATTGGATTGCCCCCAGTTCTTGGGTATCCGGCAGGTACTTGGGAAATTATGGGCAGGACAATACTACCAAGTGAATATGGATTGCCATTAGCAGTCGCTGGCGTAATACTCCTACTCATTGGATTAATTATCACCTATTACTACTACAGCAGAAATGAAGACTAACACACTCAGGGTACTGCACTCAGGCTACTTATTTATCCATCCGCGTACGTTTAGACACAGCTTTGCCATTAACAGCGTGCGGCACGGAGTTGACATACGTAGGTTGCAGCAGGTGCTGGGGCATTCAAACATCAATACGAAGCAGTTTGCCTGAAGTTTAATGATCAGGACCTGCAAGACGTGTATGCAAACGTGCCTTTTAACGAGACATAATAAGGTGGCTAAATGGATGCAAGAAGGATTGCGATTGTAGCTTTAGTCTTAGGCCTCCTGCTTATATTAGTAAGCTTTCTGTTCCTTTTCCTGCCTCTAGGAATGCCATAAAATGAACGCCACTACCATTATCGCGGGTATTTTCGTATTCGGCTTAGTAACTTGAAAAGGAGGTGACAGAAGAATGACAACAAAAATTCCTAAAAAAGTAGAGGTGACTATCGAGATGACCGAACACGTCTTCGAGAGAATCAATGATCTGAGAGGAGGCGTCACTATAAGCGACTACGTAGCCGAGCTGATTAATGAGCATCTCAAGAAGCAGAAGCCAATCCCACCAGAGGTCGTTGACAGGGCACTAGTCGATTAGATGGCGATCTGCGGCTTATTCTTCTAATAAGAACTGCTCAGGGCCTGCTCAGAACCCTCCGTATCAGCGAGGCGGAGGTCACGCTTCGGCGCGAATTGCACAGCAGAGCGGGTCAGAAGATGACCCTTTCGGCGTACGGAATCTTGCGGACGATGTAGTTGCTGATAAAGAAACAGAACGCTGTGGCGAGCGCCCCGACGAGGACAAACTGGAGAAGCGGCGGCAGCCCCCCCGGAATGAGGACGCCCCCCTGAATGAACCGAGCCTGAAGGATGAGTATAATCGGGATCTGAATAAGGTAGACGGTGTAGACGTTTTTAGCGAGTGCCGCTTTGATGTGCCCAGTGGTGTTACAGCGATGCTTGAAAACGATGAGCATACACGTGCAGATGCCGATTCCTAGGAACGCCTCCCAGAACGCATACAGGAGCGCGGCGAGCGTGAAGCCACCCCCAACGGGCGCGACACCGATTACCGCGATGAACACCGGGATGCCGCAAAGGCCGACGATGGTGATGATGCCCCAGGTCTTCACCAAAGCGGGGGAAACCGCCTCGAGCCACCCGTTACGATACGCAAGGATGCCCCCAATCATGAATAGCACGTAGAGCGGCACGTGCGCCGGTTCGACAGCGTGCCACAGCAGCCATTGATCCCACGCGTACCACCCGCGCACGGCAAAGTTCACGGCACCGAGCGCTAGAGCCGCGAGGAGCAGCGCGCCGTTTCTGGACAGGACACAGGAGGGACGGTTATGTTGAACCTCCGCCAGACGCTGTATGCGACCGCGAGGATAAGTAGGAATACAAGGAACCAGAGCCAGCCGAAAGAGAAAGTCGCCGGGTTTGCCCCCACTGCGGCCATCAAAATGAGAATGAAGGCTACTATCCCAAAGAGCGGGATTCCGATGCGCACAAAGCGGTCTCTAAGGAACTTCTGTCGTCCCTTGTGGTCAAACGAGCCGACAAGGAGGTACGCCGAGATGAAGAAAAAAAGCGCCATCGCAAACGAGGCGGCCACCGCTTCGAACGTGCCGACGACGAGCACGTCCACGAGGGGGAGTGGTCCAGGGAAGCTCGGGGACCACCCCTCAGCAGTGGGAATGTATGCCAGGCCAGCGTGGATGAAGATCACCACAAGAATAAGGATGATCTTAATGTTGTCAAAGTAGTAGAGTCGTTT
>JBAULJ010000106.1:0-1773 GCA_049578125.1 Halobacteriota archaeon | reverse complement strand
GAGCTAGACCTCTTCTAGAGATATATCGCAACAGTCGATGTTTCAAACGCTTTTTATGCATAGCAACAAAGCATAATATTATTGTAGCTGCATTTGTATCCCGTAATAAAATGGCTAAGAACAGCATCCCGTTTGTTGACTTGCGCCGAGAATATGCAGAAATAGAGTCTGAAATAAATCAGGCAATCAGTTCAGTTCTCGATCGTGGCGTGTTCATTCTTGGAGAGGAAGTGGATAAGTTTGAGGCCGCTTTTTCGACTTACACCGGCACAAAATATGGTGTAAGCGTAAATTCAGGTTCCGACGCGTTATTTCTTGCTTTAAAAGCACTAGGGATCGGTGCAAACAGCGAAGTGATTACCGTTTCTCACACTTATGTCTCGACAGTTGACAGCATAGTCAGGTGCCACGCAAAACCGGTTTTTGTCGACATAGAGCCCGACACTTACACAATAAACACTGACGAAATAGAGGAGAAAATAACAAACCTAACAAAGGCTATTTTGCCTGTTCATCTTTACGGACATCCAGCGGACATGGATCAAATCCTAAAAATCGCTCGACGATATGGTCTTTCGGTAGTCGAAGATGCGTGTCAAGCACACGGGGCCGAGTACAGAGGAAGGAAAGTAGGCTGCTTTGGAGACGCAGGCTGCTTCAGTTTTTATCCCACGAAGAATCTCGGTTCATATGGTGATGGTGGCATGGTTGTCACGGATGACCACGATGTGGCAAAAAAAGTTGCGATGCTCAGGAACTATGGACAACAAACAAAGTATCATCATGACTTTGTGGGACTTAACAGTCGCTTGGATGAGCTGCAGGCGTCAATCTTGCGAGTGAAACTATCGTACCTCGACGATTGGAACGAATCTAGAAGGAGACTGTCAGAACTCTACACGGAAATGTTAGAAGCAACGAACATCATAACTCCGATCGAAAAGAACTACGCAAAACACGTATACTACCTGTTTGTCGTTCGGCTACCTCAAAGAGACGAGTGTCAGAGCCTCCTCCAGAAAGGTGGCGTACAGACGCATATCCATTATCCAATTCCCGTGCACAAGCAGAAAGCTTATGCAGAGATCGGAGATACAACGCACCTGCCAGCAACCGAATCGGCGTGTAAGGCGATATTGTCGTTACCACTCTATCCTTTCCTGACCCCTGACGAGGTTGCTGATGTGGTAGGGGTGATAAAGAATGCCGGTTGTTAGCGTGGTCCTACCCTCTTACAATCATGAAAGGTTCATTTCTGAGGCAATAGAAAGTGTGTTACGTCAGGATTTCGATGATCTTGAGCTGATAATTGTTGATGATGCTTCGACAGATTCATCTGTCGAAATAATTCAGCGCTATAAGGCCGATGATCCTAGAATCAGCGTACTGCTTCACGACCACAATTTAGGAATTGCGAGGACGATGAATGATGGCACGGGCCGTGCGTGTGGCGAGTTTCTAGGTATGATCGCCTCCGACGACGTTTGGATGAAGGATAAACTCAGCAAGCAGCTCGGGGTGTTGGAATCCAATGATGATCTAATTGCCTGGTCGGAGGGGGAGGTTATCGATGCGAGGACGCAACCAGTGGGCAAGCGCTTTAGTGAACTAATTGGGAGTGTCTCTGAAAAGAAAAGCGGAACTATTTTCCCGGAACTCTTGGAGAGGACTCACATTTTCGGATCGACCCTGCTATATAAACGGACAAATCAGGGAGACATTCGATGGGATGAACGCTTGAAATATGCACACGATTGGAAATTTGAGCTAGAC
>JBAULJ010000105.1:0-5630 GCA_049578125.1 Halobacteriota archaeon | reverse complement strand
GTATAGCAGCCACTTCACATTAACTAGTTAGCGTCCGGAATTATGGAACTTATGCACGGTACACTTTGAAAAAGTGGACCCTTCCACAGCGGCGCCAGCCCCTGTGTGCATTAAAACTGGAATTCTTTTTTGCGTCCCGCGCGAGTCGATCGATGGACTCGCTGGGATTTGAACCCAGGGCCTCTGCCTTGCAAAGGCAGCGCTCTTCCAGCTGAGCTACGAGCCCTAGGAAGGTCCCTTGATTCGGCTTCCACCTGTATTGCTTAGGAGGTGATCCAGCCGCAGATTCCCCTACGGCTACCTTGTTACGACTTAACCCCCCTTGCGGAACCTATGTTCGAACGTGGCAAAAACCACGCCCTCACATAAACCCCACTCGGGTGGTTTGACGGGCGGTGTGTGCAAGGAGCAGGGACGTATTCACCGCGCTATGTTGAAACGCGATTACTACGGATTCCAGCTTCATGAGGGCGAGTTTCAGCCCTCAATCCGAACTAAGAATGGGTTTAAGAGATTGCCTTCACCTTTCGGTGTCGGAGCCCATTGTCCCATCCATTGTAGCCCGCGTGTAGCCCGGAGAATTCGGGGCATACTGACCTACCGTCGCCCGCTCCTTCCTCCTCTTTAGCAGAGGCGGTCCCCATAGTGTACCCAGCCTGCCGGAGCAGCCGCTGGCAACTGTGGGTACGGGTCTCGCTCGTTGCCTGACTTAACAGGACGCCTCACGGTACGAACTGACGGCGGCCATGCACCTCCTCTCAGCTAGTCTAGCAAGGTCATCAGCCTGGCCCTCATCCCGCTGTCGTCTCCGGTGAGCTTTCCGGCGTTGAGTCCAATTAAACCGCAGGCTCCACCCGTTGTGGTGCTCCCCCGCCAATTCCTTTAAGTTTCAGCCTTGCGGCCGTACTTCCCAGGCGGCGAGCTTCACGGTTTCCCTACGGCACCACATGGATTCGCAATCCACGTGACACCTAGCTCGCATCGTTTACGGCTAGGACTACCCGGGTATCTAATCCGGTTCGTGCCCCTAGCTTTCGTCCCTCACCGTCGGACCCGTTCTAGCAAGACGCCTTCGCCACTGGCGGTCCCTCAAGGATTACAGGATTTCACTCCTACCCCTGAGGTACCTCTTGCCTCTCCCGGTCCCAAGACCAGCAGTATCCATTGGCAGCCTTACGGTTAAGCCGTAAGATTTCCCAAGGGACTAACTGGTCCGGCTACGGACCCTTTAAGCCCAATAATAGCGGCCACCACTTGAGCCGCCGGTGTTACCGCGGCGGCTGGCACCGGTCTTGCCCGGCTCTTATTCCAGATGCTTTTTAGGCATCTGAAAAGCGTACGCATTGCGCACGCACTCGAGGTCCCCTTATCGCGCTTTCGCGCAGTGTAAAGTTTTCGCGCCTGCTGCGCCCCGTAGGACCTGGATTCGTGTCTCAGAATCCATCTCCGGGCTCTTGCTCTCACAACCCGTACCGATTATCGGCTTGTTGGGACGTTACCCCAGCAACTACCTAATCGGCCGCAGACCCATCCTCAGACGCTAAAGCTTTCAACCGTGAGGCATTCCAGCGTTCACGGATTATCCGGTATTATCTCCAGTTTCCCGGAGTTATCCCAGATCTGAGGGTAGGTTGTCCACGTGTTACTGAGCCGTTCGCCGAGGGCATAACCCCTCTCGACTCGCATGGCTTAATCGGACCCCGATAGCAGTGGCCTCTGGCAGGATCAACCAGAGTTGTATGCACACTACAAGGAATTGCGCGGATTCGCATTTTTATGCATGTCCGCTTCGACCGATTCCGTATATTACGGCTTCAGCCGAATCAATCAAGACCTACGTCAGTTGCAAGGTTTCTGACAGATTACGCCAGCTAACTTACAACTCCACTGTCTATATTTCGCGACCGGAGATCGATCCCTCACGGTTGGAAGTAAATTCCACATAAGGACCGTATGTTGGCCGCGATGGACCTCATTTCGGAAGATCAGTCCTCTGTTATATAGAGTTCGTAGGTATATAAGGTTTACCGGCGCCCGATACCGTAGCCCAATACAAGCCTCAGAACGGACCCCAAGCGATAAATAGTTTTTTTCGGCGCATTGCATCCGACAGCCGCTCGGGGCATTCGCCCCTCGTACCTACTGGAACGGGGCGCGCTATTAACAGTTCCGCATTCCGGCCGTGTGCGACAACAAAAAGCGCTGAATCCGCGTGTATGCCACGAAACGCGCACACGGCGCCGTCACGTCTTCCAAACGTGGCTCAGTGAGAACCTGCCGCGCGTCGCTCGGTCGAGTTGTTCGGTGAATTCAAGGGCTGACTTGCTAAACTCAGCTCGCACCAGCGCTTCAGAAAACGAGGGATCAGCGTGGTGCACCATACGCGCGATAATGAACGGAAGAAGGCTCGGTGCGAGATACTTATGTTCGTACCGTCGTGCGGCTTCCTCCACCGCCCGTCGCAACAGCTCGTGGAGACGCTCCTGTTCAGCAGCCCCATATAAACCAAGCTTTTCGCCGTACCCTTGATCTCTTCCACTATCCGCACCACAAAATGGTGGATTCGTCCAGCGGCTTAAGCATTGCGATTTGATCGCACTTCTTGAAGAGAGAAGAGATTTTTTTGCTGCTCGCCACTTGTGGCGATACGAAGCAAGGCAAACGCCCCACGCTTCGTTTGATGAGCGATACCGCTGCCGCTCCCCTAATGCTCGCACGCTGAGCGTTACGTTGCCGCTACTCTCGGCTTTCTTGGTTCCATTGCGCGGTGCATTCTGTGATTTCGGCAGAATCACGACGCAGCCGGTGACTGCGATCAGTAACGCCGCTATTGCACACACGCCCGCAGTTGCTACCATGAGTCTTTTTGCGTTTTTGCGCCTCGCTGAAACATCAACTGTCTACACCGAGATTACGCGCACGAATTTTTAAGTTTTGCGCACTTCATAGGCGCCACAAAAAGCAGTCCGCTTGTAGGTGGGCTAACGGCTACGTCATCGGCTACACTGGCAAGGCGCTGGATACCCAGAGCATTCACGGACAAGAGTTTGCAGCCGTCACGCGCCGTTCGTCACGTTCACGTGTTGTTCATGCCCGAGAACCGGCGTGTCGTGCGTCAGCTCACGTTGGCATCCTGAATGCGCGTGTCTCGAACAAAGCGGAACCCGAGCGTCAATCCGGCGGCAATCGTTACTGCACACACGACAAAGGTCAAGCGGAACCCAATGACATCTGCCAAAAAACCCCCGAGCACCGGCCCTATCGCCCAGCCAAGATACCACGTTTGATTGTACACCCCCATGAACGCCCCTCGCTCGCGCTCGGTCGCAAGATCGGCTACGAGCGCTGGCACGACTGTTCCCAATGCGGCCCACGCCGCGCCTTCGAGCGCTTGCACCGGAAGAATGGTCACAAAAGACGTCGCCAATGCGTACAAGAAAAACACAACGGCAAGCGATGCCAAGCAGATGAGGATTATAGGCCTCCTTCCGTGACGATCAGATAACCGGCCGACAAAAGGCGCTATCACAAGACCTGCAACCGCCCCTGTCGTATATATTGTACCGATTTGCGCCGCTGAGGCGCCTAATTGATTCACGTAGAGGGCGAATATCGAATAGATGATGCCGGAGCAAATCATCGTGGGGAGCAACGCACCGCACAGCAAATACACTTGTTTCTTTCCCATATTACCACGTCGTTGATACACGCACAACAAGGCTAAAAACGCTGTTGCCTTCCGATGGTGCCTCCAAAGGCGCAACCTGCTCGCTCGGTGACGGCCATCTACTGCGAGCGTTCCGCTCATCTCGTTTTTACTCTAGCCGATGTACGCCCCTCACCGCTCGTGGTGCAACGTGAAGCGCGCTTACCCTAAACAAACTCGATTCTCGGTTTACAGCGCTCGAATCTCAGATTAAAGGCAAAAAAGATTCTGCTTAGCTATAATCTAATTTCGAGGCTCAATTCTCTAAAGAAGGAGAAAGTCAAAGGTCGAGGGCGAGATTCGAACTCGCGTCGTGGCCTCCACAGGGCGGCTTTTTGAATATAAACCCCGAGATGGGCTTATTTCTGCATGATAGTCCTGTAAAAGCTAGACGCACACCTTCGCTGGTTCATGCTCAAGATGGAGAGCGTGATCGTTCACTCAGTCCAAGCCTTGCAACATTGGTTCTTGATTACAGCAAAAAAGAACTTAAAAATTACACTGATTTTCGCGTAGCGGGGATCAGCAAAGCGTCGGTTCCTTGGATGAAAAGGTGCTCTCGAACATTTTGGGGCGCCACAAAGGGGGTCGTAAGCAAAGAGCGGTTAGATGCGTTGCGTGAACACCTCGCAGCTCGGTACACCGATATCTATGCACCTCGCAAGGTAATTAACTTCGCATCGGCTTTCCTCAAGTATCTCGCCAAGACGCATTTTGACACGCGTTATCAAGCGTTTGAACTCTTCTTGCAGATGCCGAAAGGGTTGAAGGCGCGAAAGCACGTCACGAGCCGCATCGTGACGAAAGCAGATGTTGAGAGCATACTTTACGCCATCAAGATAGCCTTTGAAAACGGAGAGATCGACAGGGATCATCACCTAAACTATCGGGCTCTCGTGCTGTTTGGCGCGTTTACAGGGCAACGCCCACAAGCAACGACTGCCCGCCTCACAGTGGGGCAATTCAGGACAGCAGTCAGCCAAAAGAAACCGGTTATTGACGTTCTGCCGGAACAGGACAAAATCCGTATGCAGCACTATTGTCCTCTTCATCCGCAGGTGGTTGATGCTCTTACGCCGCTCTACTGCGCGTGTTGAGGGGGAAGGCAAGGAGACGAATGAGGAATGAAACTGTCATCGGTCTTCATACAGACTCTCGGCCCAAAGATCTGCCCAGCCGAACGGGTCTTCCTCCCAGTAATTCACGTGTTTCTGCTCATCATAGAATCCTTCAGGAAACGCGAACGGCGAATCACTAAATCCCTCCCCTAGTTGATTATCTTTCAGCCAAAAAAAGTCAACAAATCCGTCTCGCACATAATTTTTGGCGTGTGGGAAGCCGTAATTCTTGGAATAACCGTTTTCGCAGGGCCGTCCGTTGGTCTCCGTCCTTTTTGTTCTCCATGCTCTTCAGCTTAAGCCTTCATAAACCAACAGGGAAGGGGGAAGCGTATGGTTGAACCGCGGGACACTATTAAGATTGAAAATGTGGTTGCATCCACCAGCATTGGACAAGAAATAAACCTCAAGCAAGTAACGCTTGGGTTAGAAGGCGCAGATTACGATCCTAAACGGTTTCCGGGCCTCGTCTATCGCACCAAAGACCCGAAGACCGCTGCACTCATCTTTCGATCGGGAAAAATTGTTTGTACGGGCGCAAAGAGCATAGATGACGTGTATAAAGGCGTTGAAAACGTATTTCAAAGTCTAAGAAATATCGGAATCGACGTGAAGGGAACGCCGGAGATCAAGGTGCAAAACATCGTGGCGTCCGCAGATCTTCACTCAGTTTTGAATCTAAATGCAATTGCCATCGGTCTCAGGCTTGAGAACATTGAGTACGAGCCCGAACAGTTTCCCGGCCTCGTCTACCGGTTATCGGACCCGAAAGTGGTGGTTCTTTTGTTTGGTACCGGCAAACTGGT
>JBAULJ010000104.1:0-2070 GCA_049578125.1 Halobacteriota archaeon | reverse complement strand
TTTCTTTTTTTTTCGGCAATCGTGAAGAACATCACCGACTACCTCGAAAAGGAGCAGGTCGATCAGGTGCTCCAGGCGGCTCAGCGTTGCAGCGCGCGAGACTATCTCATGCTGCGGGTGCTGTGGCGCACCGGGGTGCGAGTCAACGAGTTGCTCACCATCACGCCACGCGACGTCGAACCAAACAATAGCGTGATAAACGTGACGAAGGCGAAAGGAGGGAAGCAGCGGAGGGTGCATTTAGACGCAGAGACGATCAAAATGCTCGCCGAATACGTTTCCGCACAACAACTCTCCGATGATCGACCTATCTTTGGTCAAACAGCGACAGGTGCGAAACATCGTCAAGCGCTATGGTTCTGTCATCGGAAAAGACGTCCACCCCCATACCTTCCGACACTCATATGCGATTCACTGTGTGCGAAACGGCTGGGATATCCGGCGGCTGCAGCAGGTGCTCGGGCATTCAAGTTTGAACGTGACGGCGGTGTATCTGCAGTTCAACGATCAAGATATCAAGGAATTGTACGATAAGACGCCGTTCTAGCTACGATACCCCAATAATTAGACACGTTTGATGTAAGCACCCTCGTCGCCGAACTGTGCAGGCAAGAGCCAAAACATCTCTCTTTTGAGCCGACCGACGTACAGCTACTTGATATTGTCATCTCTACAGCGAAAGAAGATGAATTTTGAAAAGTGATGTTTTTAAAATCCCAACTGAGCCGCATTACGCGCCTTTTTTATAGCTAGGGGGCGACCGCGCAGTCTTTTCAGAGCCAACGCGGCTGCCGTTCGAACGGGGGGTATATTGTCGCTCAGCAACTTTTTTAGCGGTTCTATTGCTCGCTCGTCGCGAAGCCCCCCAAGCGATTTGGCTGCTGTTTTTCGAACGTCGTAAACCGGATCACATAGTGCATGGATGAGCGATGGAACCGATCTCGTGTCCGTCAGCTCGCCAAGAGCTTCAGCTGCCGCTCTTCGAACCGTCCATTCGTCATCTGAGAGCGCCTCGACGAGGAACGGCGCCGCCTGTCGTTCGTTGACCTTGCCGAGGGCGATCGCTGCCACCTTGCGAACTCCTCCGCTTTTATCTTCAAGAGCGCCTATCAGGGGGGTTACTGCATCTTGATCGGCTATCTGGCCAAGCGCCTCTGCCGCAGCATCGCGAACGTAGGCGTATTCGTCGCTGAGCGCTTCGATGAGTGCTGGAACAGCGGAATGGGCGACAGCTACGCCTAGGGCCCTCGCTGCATCCGCACGCACGCGCTGATCGCGTTTATAGTGCAGAGCTCTTAAGAGTCCTGCGATATCCCCTGTAGCAGCTCGCTTCGAAACGTTTGGTTTGAGCAACGGGGACAATGTCTCTTCTCTAGCACGAGTCGCGCGGGCAATCCAGTGATGCACTCTGCTCTGGGCAAACAATGTAAGTGATCTAAGATGTATGAAAATATAAAAGTATATCGATATGATGCTGAAGCTATTAAAACGTTCTGCATGAGACATACGCACGCGACTCCGAGGCACCTGGTTTATTAGTTCAAAAAAAGGAAAAAAAAGACCGGACATGGAGCCGGCAAAAAGGATTCTTCCGGCCTACCAGACTTCGGGGAATGACATCTCCGTGTAGAGATCCTCGAGCCGGGCCTTGTGGCCCCTCTCCATACTTGCCAGCTGGGAGAAGAGGAGCTCCTGTTCGGCATCGGTGGAAAGCGTGGCAAGCTGGGTGTACATCTGCATTGCCTCAAGTTCTTTCTTGATCGCGATGACGAGACCTTCGAGCGGTTTTAAGTCATCAGTCAGTTTCGGAGTTGGCAGCTCGTCGCCGACCTTGTAGTCTTTCGTTGCCGTGAAGTTGAGGTTGGCGGTGTCCTTCGTGAGGACATTCTGGAGGAACACCCGGTGTTTTGTCTCTTCACCTGCAAGTTCTTCAAAGAGTTTCTTTAACGCGGGGTCGTGCGCCCTGTCAGAGACGCCCTTATAGTATGTATAGGCCTCTACTTCGCTGTCGATTGCGGTGGCAATGATTTTTTTTGCATCTTCTACGTTCATGGTTTGTCACACACCTCT
>JBAULJ010000103.1:0-26422 GCA_049578125.1 Halobacteriota archaeon | reverse complement strand
CACACGGTGTGGCTAACAGCTGCCCGTGGAGCTTCGATGCTGCTGAGTCACGCGTAGCGAAGTCCGGTATTTATACGACGAGTTGGGTACATGTAATACTAGTGAATAGCGAGAGTGGCAGGTTTGCTCAAGAGTGCAGCTAAGATTCCTCGCGCCACGTGTCAGCTCTTCGGCACCATAAAGGCGATCAGCAACATTAGAGACGCCGTCATTTTGGTCCACGGCCCGAAGGGCTGCGTTTATCACATCAATTACATACTCGGCATGCGGGGTGACAAGACGACCAACGTCTATTCGACCTGCATGGATGAAAAAGACGTCATTTTTGGCGCCGGAGAGAAACTCAAAAGCGCGATCATTGAACTGGATGATGAGTTTGACCCCGCCCTCATTGCCGTGCTCTCGTGCTGCGCTTCCAGCATTATCGGTGAAGACGTTGAAAGCGTCGTAAAAGAAGTCCAGACGAAGGCAAAGGTACTGGGCATAGACTCCGGTGGCTTTGAGGGTGATTACCGATCTGGCTATAGCGAGACGATCAGGCGACTCGTTGAATCGCTCGTTGAGCCCCCCAGCACCCGTGACAAGCTTTCGGTGAATCTGATCGGCCTGTTGAGGGCAGGCCCCGATCTTAGAGAGCTCAAGCGCGTCTTGGCGCTCATCGGGGTTCGTGTCAACGCGGTCCTCACGGCAGGTGCCACCGTACGTCAGATCGAGCGCACGGCCTCGGCCGCCCTGAACGTGGTCCTCTGCGAAGCTACCGGTAAGGAAGCTGCCGAGCAGTTAGAGAAGCAGTTCGATATGCCGTACATCATAGAAGAGCTCCCTATTGGGTATAAAGCCACCTCGCGTTTTCTCGCCCGTGTAGCCGATGCGCTCGGTATCTCACTTGATTTGGACGGAACGTTGCCAACGCACCCCGTCGAAGCTCCCGAAATAATGGGGAAACGGATCGCGGTGATCGGCGGTCCGACGCGGGCAATTTCCGTTACAAACTTCCTGAAGGAGTACGGCGTTGAACCAACCCTTGTCGTATCAGACTTTGACGTTAACACGGCCGCGCGACTGAGCGGACTCGTTAGTGAGCGATGCGAGGTACTCATCGCTCCGGAACACGAGATCATCCTCGAGCGATGCAAAGCGCAGCACATTGATCTCATCCTCGGTGGGATGCTCGAGCGACCGATCGCGTCGCGTCTCGGCATCGCGCACCTCGACATCATGCACGGGAGTGAAAAAACTGTCGGTTTTGCCGGCGCCGATGCGCTCCTCAAACGGCTGCGAGGTGAAGAATAGGCGTGATCGCAGAGGGATGCTTAGTGAAAAGCAAAGCGATTCACGGAACGGTTGGTGCGATCATCCCGTACAACGAGCGCGTGTGCGCGATCACTGCAGGCCACGTTATCCGCTACGGTAACGGCGCGGTCGGCACCAAAGTCGTCGTGGACGGGCACGAAAGCACGGTTATCCGTCTCTTCAATGACTACGATCTGGCGCTTATTGAGGTTCCCTCTCAGTACGCAATGCTTTCTGCAATCGGGCGTGCCTCCTTCGGTCCGGCGGAGCTCATCACTTACGATCGGCGCATCGCATGTCGAGTTATCGACACCGGAAGAAATCTCAACCGATTTGCATTTCCGTGCGCGAACATGCCCTTACCTGGAGACAGCGGCGCTCCTATCCTGCAGAAGGGGGAAGTCATAGGGCTGCTTTCGTCAGTTTTGTATAACAACTGCACCGGTTTGGGCATCTCCTCCGAGGTCTTCGGTAATCCGTCGCGCTTGAGATAGCCAGCCGGCGACTACACCCTCGGTCCGGAAGCGGTCAGGTGTTCGTACCCTTCGGCCTTAAGCTCCTGCACGACCCCATCGACATCGAGCTGCATCCCAGATTCCGTGACCTTGCCGATGATTGTGTACGGAATGGGGATAGCGGCTAATAAGCCGTGTCTCGCTGTGAACAAGAGCTCATAATCGCCACCGCGGTATATGGACAGCGTTAATTCATCCCGTCGGTCGTAACTCACCGATTTTGCCTCCTCGCTTATGGGAAGATCAGCCGCCCGCAGATAGAAGCCGCAGTTGCTTGCTTTTGACAGCTCGTACAGGGAGAGACTGAGCCCGTCACTCGTGTCGATGAGTGCGGTCACCGCACCCGAATCGGCGAGCGCTTGCCCGTAGACAATTCTCGGCTGGGGCTCGAATAGTTTCTTAAGAGCACGTTCCTGCAGGCGATGGTCTGCATATCGGCTTTCGAGCAACATTTTGACGCCCGCGGCAGCGAGGCCTAGCTCCCCCGTAACACACACAACATCCCCAACTTTCGCCCCCGCCCGCGTTAGCATCTTGTCCTGCTGCACGCTGCCTATGGCGGTGCCAACGAGTGTGAGTTCGTCGTGCTCATCGGTGTCGCCACCGAGAAGCGTAGTTCCGTTTTGCGTGCAGCACGCGTTACAGCCACGCATAACGTCAAGCGCAAAAGCGACGTCAGTATCGCGGGGAATGCCAACGGCCATCATCACGCCGATGGGCGAAGCCCCCATCGCCGCGACATCACTTAAGGTCGCGGCGGTGGCCATCCATCCGACCTGATAACCGGTCATCTCGCGTGGAAAGTGCGTTTTCTTGTGCAACATATCGGTTGTGACGACCAAATACTGGTCGCCGTACGCGATCGCCGAACAATCGTCAGCCCCTGGACAGAGCACTGCGTTACATTCAATCAACTCAGCCATCAGGGTCACCAGCGCCCGCTCACCAAGTTCGCCGACTTTCATTCGCTTTGTCACGTGAGCATTTATACTCGATAAGCGCTTCTACTCTTCTGCGCAGTGGGCCCCTAGGTCGATTCATATGAAGGTGTTTCCCGAGTGTATCCCGTGTCTCACATCGCGGGTACTGTACGAAGCGAAGCTATCAACGAACGATCTCGCGACGCAGCTCAAAGCTGAAGAGGCGGCAGTAAAAGCGATGTGCAGCACGGGGTTTGATGGCCCTATAGCACTTCTTTCGACTGAAGTGCACAGGGCGGTGTACCGAGTGCTTGGCGATGACGATCCGTACCGCCAGGTGAAACGACTCGCCAACGAGACCGCGGTGAAACTCTTGCCCACGGTCCGATCAATTATTCAAATGAGCAGCGATCCCTTTCGTAGCGCCATAATCGCCGCGATTATTGGAAATACCTTTGATTTTGGCGTACTCGGTTTTGAAGTAGCAACTGACGATTTTGAAAAGGAAGTCGCTACGATCTACCGGCACGGGCTAGACGTCGATGATACGGACGCGATAAAGCCGCTCATCAAAGACGTAGTATACGTCGCCGATAACGTCGGAGAGATCGTATACGACGGGCTGCTCATAGAGCAGCTGCGCAAGCTCGGCGGACGCGTGACCCTCGTCGTACGCGGGGGATACATCCTTACGGACGCCACGATCGAAGACGTGTGGGAGTTCGGGCTGGACAAAGTCGCCGACCGAGTCCTCACGACGGGTTCAAACGCAATTGGCATAAAACTCGATGAGGTCTCGGCTGAGTTGAGAGAGATTTTGCCCCGAGCTTCACTTATTATCGCAAAAGGGATGGCTAATTACGAAATGCTCTCTGAATATCCCTTTAAGCCAGTCGCCTATTTGATGCGGGTAAAGTGCGCGCCAGTTGCAGAATCGGTGGGCGCCCACGTCGGTGATTTCATTGCGAAACTCGTGCGGTGAGACGGGCACCTAGCGCACAAAGAGGAAGGCAACCGCGTTGTTCAGCACGTGCAGCGTAATCGGAGCCATCAAATTGCCAGTCTTCTCGTACACGTACGCGAGAACGATGCCGATGACGAACAGCGGAGCGGCGGCCAGCAGCTCTAAATGGATGACCGAAAAGAGCGCAGCGCTCAGGACGATCGCGTATGAGGGCTTGAATCGATCTCTGAAGGCTTTATAGAGGTACCCCCGAAACACGATCTCTTCAGCGATGGGGGCGATGATGACCCCAGATAAGAAGACGATGGGCAAAAGCCCCGGAACGGCGGCAGTTTGTGACAATGCCTCCTGCGTCGGGTCGACGCCGAACTGTTGTTGGATAGGGTAGCCGACGATGGCCGCTAGGATAAAAGCAAGAACGAATCCCGCAACGCCATAGAGGAGCGCTTTTGGCAGTTTATTCGTGGTGAATCCAAGTGAAGAGAGCTTGTCCTTGTAGAAACCGAGGACGGCTGTTACGATGAGTGCAACGCAAACGATATTAGCGACGTTCAGCAACCAGAAGGTCCCTACAGTAATAGTTCTAGTGGTCGTGTTGAGCGCTTCGCCGGACGAGATACCCGTGCGGATGAGGAACGGCGGTAAGAACAGCGACACGCTGAACTGGCCTACCAGATACAGCAAAATGCCCAGGACGATTGACCATTTCTTCCGCCGCGGCGTGCGCGGCATATACACGTCGTACGGACTCGTCGGATGGAACTCATCCCAATCGATGGCGTCAGCAGGCGCCTCATTTTCGTAACGCGTGGGCATCGTGCTCCTTTCGTAGGTAACGTGGCTGCTTGATTATATACCCTTGCCCCATGCGCGGCACGGCGCTCCTCGACGTGAGAAAGCAGCGCGTAATACGACTAAACCGAGTGACGGTATCTTTATGAGCTCGAGCGCACATGTTCGTATATACAAACAATAAGGTGATTACTTCATATGAGAAGCAAGTGGGGCAGCGATATCGGCCTTTCAGCCCGTATGCTGCTGACGATGATTTTGCTTGGGCTTGTGTACGTCGCGTTCATTGGAATCATCTTGCTCTACGTGCGAAACATCGCACTTATCGCCATCTTTGTGGCACTGTTTCTTGGAGCGCAGTATTATTTCTCAGACCGAGTTGTGCTCGCTGCAAGCGGCGCGCATATCGTCAGCGAGGACGAGGCCCCTGAGCTCCACAGTGTGATTGAACGCCTGTGCGCGATGGCCGACCTACCAAAGCCGAAGGTGGCGATAGCAAACAGCGCCGTTCCGAACGCTTTCGCGACGGGCCGTAATCAAAAGCACGCCGTAGTAGCGGTGACGAGTTCACTCCTCCAACGACTCGAAGAGCCTGAAGTGGAGGCTGTGCTGGCGCACGAGCTATCACACGTCAAGAACAGAGACATGTTGGTTATGACAGTCGCGAGCTTCGTCACGACGATTGCGGGATTCCTCATGCGCTACTGGTTCTTTATTGGCGCAGGTGGCAACCGGAGGGACAACAACATTTTCCTCTTCTTTATCGCACTCGCCGCGATTTGGATCGTCAGCTTCCTGATCACGCGGGCGCTCTCACGCTACCGCGAGTACGCAGCCGACCGGGGCTCCGCCATCATAACGGCCCACCCGGCGAACCTCGCCAGTGCGCTCCTAAAAATCAGCGGCTACGTCGAACGCGTTCCAACGGAGGATATCCGCAAAGTTGAGGGCATCAGCCAATTTTTCATCATACCGGCAATATCGAGAGGCTCCGCGCTAAACCTCTTGTCGACCCATCCGCCCATTGAAAAGCGGATTGAGCGACTGCGGCAGATGGAGGCACAGCTTGCGGGACAGAGCGCCTAACGGCGGGTGAGCTTCAGTCGTGACGCGTGTCACTGCGTCTTGAGTCTGACTATCTCTAGAATCTCTGCCATATCACGGATCTCAAAATCGGGGCGGACGTCGGGCTTTGCAGTGCGCTGTCTGTGGTTGTACCATATAGCGGTCAGCCCTGCTTTTTTCGCTCCGAAAACATCGGATGTGATTGTATCTCCGACGAAGGCAGCCTTTTCGCGCGCTATGCCCATTTTCTGGAGGGTCTCGTTGAATATTCGCGGATGTGGTTTGTAGACTTCGAGCTCTTCGGAGGTGACGATCACGTCAAACAGGTCAGAGACGCCGTTGAGATGGGCCGAAAGCTCCTCGGTGTCTCCGTTTGAAACCATTCCGAGCCGGTGTCCGTTTGCATAGAGTGTGTCGAGCGTCTTTTTGACGTTCGGAAGAATCGTAACCGCTTCGTCGAGCATTTTTTTGTAGACATAGTTTAGCTTCTCAACGTAAGCGTCCGGCACCTGAATCCCGTAACGATGAAAGACGTTTCTTGTGCTAATTCCATAAAGATCGCGCATATTTCTAAACTCGCCACAGTAAGCGATCACGTCGTGAAATGCGAATTCAAACTCTTCGCTCCAGTACGCGTTAAACTCGTCGACTGATGTGGTAATGCCGAACAGCGTTTTTGACTGCTCTACGACGTGTTGGGTTATGTCGCGGTGGTACGTGCCGACGTCGAGCACGGTGCCATAAGCGTCAAAGAGAATGGCTTCTGCCTCAGTCATCAGCTAACGGTTTGCTTACAGAGGTAAATACCTATTTGTGAGGGAAAAAGGTCGCCCCTCCGCTCTTTTAGAGCTATGCCTTGCGCCAGTTTCTTTTATTCGTACCAGCGCATTGAATGCAGCTCCGCATATGGCGCTGCGTTCGGGCGTGACCTTACACACAAACGATGGGGCATTTTTATCTACTGATGGAGCAACATACGAAGCGGATCGATGTGCGCTGATGAGAAACACGTAAAGAGGGTAAAAATCCGCTTGCACGAGTTGCGGGAAATTTCGGATGCGGCCGAGCTCGACAAGTTCCTTGCGCGGCGAAAAGGAATCATCAATGTCGAGGTAATCGCTGATTCGTTCACCGTCACCGTCACTTACGATGAACGCCTAACGTCTCCAGGGCAGATCATTGCTGATCTGAGCAGCATCCGTTTTACCCCAGAGGGCTCCACTATACTCAGCGACTAGCGATCAAGCAACACAGCGCTAAGCTACTGGGCCGCGTGCTAGCATCGCCTTCTGTCGCCGCGGCACGGCGAATCTGAACGTCGCGCTCTAAAGGTCAAACTGCCATGGGATTTCTGGACTCACTGCTCGGCAGGACGAAAGGGATAGCTCCGAAAGTAAACAGTCTATTCTCAATGGCTACCGCCTATATTACGCTAAGCACTGAGTTTAGCTTACAGCCAACGGGGAAGGCTGGCATCTGTTTCAAACCGGTTGAATCGGGCGGCTTTGCCCAGTGCGAGACTGAGATCGTTGAGCTGCTCAAAATTAGTGAAACCGTTTTTGAGATTAAAGAGGACGCGTTTGGTTACGCTTGGGTCACCGTGTCTGACGCGCAGTTTGAGAACGTAGTCTCTGATATCCATGCAGTAAGCTCAACGCTCATCGACGGCGGATATGGCGAGCAAATCTTGTGCGCGGTTTTCCCTTTTCGAAACCAAAAGAGCGTTTTTTGGATTTACAACTACAAACGCGGGCAGTTTTATCCCTTTGTACCTGTCGACGCGAAGCAACATAAGCGCGACTACGCCTACGAGTTCAGACTTCGATCAGTCCTGAGGCGTGAGCTGCCGATAGAGCAAGAGCTCGAGCGTTGGTACCCCCTATGGGATGTGCCGCTTTAGTCTCGCGGCTACCCGGGGATGATCCCCTCCGCTGTGAACAGTTTTCGCGCTTCTTCGGGCGTCATATCAGGTGACGGGACGATCAGATCTGAGGGGCGTATTTCTGCCGGATCGAGCGGCGTTCCCTTGTCTCGAATAATGTGGATCATTTCGTGCAGGCAGCTGTTGAATTCGTCGACCTCCCCACTGCCAAGGTGGTCGACCATGCAGTTATCGAGCTCATTGAGTTTATCGAGATACTTGCTGTCGAGCACGTACTGGTTATCGCCGAGAATGCGCACGATCATTGCTGTGCCTCCTGCGTCTCTTCCGTTTTGGCTTTCTTCTTTACGGGGACCTGTTGCTTTAAGATTTTGAGCTCTTGATCGACCTCTTCGCTCGACTTAATCTTGCCCAGCTCCTCCTCGACCTTTGTCTGATCGCCAGTCAAATCCTGGAGCGTACCGGCGTCAATAAGCTCATCGAGCGCCTGTGATCGTGCTTTCATCGATTCTGTCTTCTCCTCAGCACGTTGAACTGACATCCCGACGTCGGCCATTTCCTCGGAGATCCCAGTAACAGACTCGGTGATCTTGACCTGCGCTTCTGCCGCCGAATATTGCGCCTTTATAGTCTCCTTCTTCGTTCTGAACGCCTCGACTTTGGCAGAGAGCCGCCTTTCGGTGTTCACGAGCTTGGTCTGTTCATTTTCGAGATCGGCAATCTGCGCGGTGAGTGACTCGATCTGCGCCATGGAGTCTTTTTTCCGCTCGAGCGCAATACGGGCGAGGTCATCGCGTCCAAGGCTTACCGCCTCTCGCGCCTGATTGTTCAGGTCTTCGATGTTTGATTCGAGTTTTGCTTTCTGAAGTTCAAGCCGCTTCTTTGCAGTAACGACGTCGGCGACACCGCGCTTTACATTGGTGAGCAGCTCGAGCTGCTTTTCATAAGAGTAATCGAGCGTTTCACGTGGGTCCTCGTGTCGATCAAGAAACGAACTGATTTTTGCCTTAATCATCGTCGTGAGACGATCCAATATCCCCATTTTTCTCCTCCGTTTTAGCCAGGGTGGCGTATCCTAACGTAATCTCATTCGTAAATTGTGCTCCTTGACTAAATAGCTTCGTCGTTGCATAAGCGCGATAAAATCGAAACGGCTAAGCTCAAGCGACTCATGTGTTCGTCTATGGGGTCCTCACACGTAGCAAAGGAAGCAGCTGGAAGATCGATCGCCGAATTGGTCGACGACGGAATGGTTGTAGGGCTCGGAACGGGGACCACGGTCGCGCATGCGATCGCCTATCTGGGGAGACGCATCGTTGATGAGGGGCTTTCCATTGCGGGCGTTCCCACGTCCCACCAGTCGCTGCTGCTTGCGGTTAAGCACCACGTGCCGCTGACGACCTTTTACGAGCACGAAGTCGTTGATATCGCACTCGACGGCGCCGATCAGGTGGATGCACGCCTTAACCTCATCAAAGGCGGCGGAGGGGCGCATACGCGCGAGAAAATCGTTGCACACGCAGCGAGGCGATTCTGTGTTGCCGTCGATGCTTCAAAACTGGCGCCGCGTCTGAATCTGCCCGTGCCACTCGAAGTGTTGCCCATTGCGTGTCCACTCGTTCAGAACGAGGTCAGTCGAATGGGGGCCACCGCAAAACTTCGGCGATCTGAGCAAAATCGTGTCTTTGTTACCGATCAGGGGAACCTTATTCTCGATGCGGACTTCGGAATTGTTAATGATCCAGAAAAGTTAGCACGAGAGCTGTCCACTATTGCCGGGGTGGTGGAACACGGCATTTTTGTTGAGGTCAGTGAGGTGCACGTCGCGCGACTCGCCGGAAAGGCTGCCACCGTTGAGATCTTGGTGCGGTGATTCAAACGCTGAGTGAACTATTTATCTGCTCCCACGGTTCGGGAAAGGCTCCGTAGCATGGCGATGGTCTCCTCGTCTTGCTGAGCGTCGCGTTTCCGCGAGTCATCGAGAGAGTCAATGATGTCGCAGAGTTCTGTGGAGAGACGGTAACACTTAAGCGGGCGGCCTTTGCCCTCTTTTTTCTGTTCCCACTCTTCAATCCAACCGCGTTCCCTCAGTTCGCGCATCGCTATGCTTACTTCAGGTTGTCGCAAGCCTGCACCAAGCTCAATATTGCGGGAAATCGATTCAGTGACGTTGGCTAGGTACACCAGTGCCTTCGCCAAGTTCCTCTTGACGCCGATATTGCAAAGAAGGTTGGCCATCACTTCTTCGTCTTGGTCGAATACCGGCACGGATTGGTCCCTCATTATATTCCCCTTACTATTTTTATCGTATAAATTATATTGACGATATAAATACGTTTTCAAACTATTTCTTCAATTTTCGATCAGAAATGCCTTATTTCAATTATAGAGGAATATTTATATTATTTTTATTTAAATGTGGCGCATGCTCGCGTCAAAAGCCTTTTATAGAGCGCTCGTAATAGCGGGAGTGTCTGAAGGGGTTGCTGTAGCCTGTTACAGCACCTTGCAGCCGGGGTGGCCTAGTAAGTTGTTGCACACGCAGGCAACGATCTAGATGGCTAAGGTGTCAGACTCATAGGGTATTCCGACGCGACACCTGAGATATCTGAAGAGCGCGGGTTCAAGTCCCGCCCCCGGCATGCTCTATTCTTTGAGAATTAACTATATATCTTGGAATTTTTTATATAATTGTTAGGTTTTTATGGAGATTCGAAAGCTACAGCTTACGGGAAAATCGAGCTACACAGTTTCGCTTCCCAAAGCATGGGTCACGCACCTGGGTCTGAAAGAGAAATCGCAGGTCGCGCTAGCAACATTGCCGGATGGCTCATTGCGGCTTACGCCTTACGAACACATCAAGCCGCAAGAGCGCGGAATTTTCAACATTGATGGCCTTTTTGAGGATGCGCTGGCACGCCACATTATAGCCGTCTACATCGCCGGTTATGAAACGTTCGAGCTTCGCGCGCAGAAGATTCGATCTGACCAACGAAAAACGATACGAGACATGTCCTACCGCCTCATCGGCACGGAGATCATAGAAGAGACCGCCAAATCAGTCGTGATACAGGATTTCCTTAGTCCCAACGAGCTTCAAGTTAAGAAATCCATTCGGCGAATGCACCTTATCATCGAGTCGATGCACGCCGATGCCATCAACTCGCTGCTAAAAAATGACGTCGACCTCGCCAACGACGTCATCTTGAGAGATCGTGACGTCGACCGGCACTACCTACTCATCCTCAAACGTCTGCAAGCGATGGTCAAGACCCCGTTTGCGGAAGCTTCGGATATTACTGCAAACGAGAGTCTTGGGTACTATCTTGCCGCCGTCTCACTTGAGCGAATTGCCGATCACGCGACTACGATAGCGAATTGTGTGCTCACGTTGGCAGGAGAATCAGTCCCCGAATCAGTGCAAAAAAGCATAACAGAGGCAAGTACCCTGTCAAATGACGTTATGCAGCTTGCCATGCACGCGTTGTCAAAGGCTGATATGAAACTTGCTGAGGAAGCTATAACACTCAAAAAAAGACAAGTTCCCATTCTTAAACGCCTTGAGGAGACGGCTTTGGATCTAGAAGCCCACGTGGCGCTGCCGGTATACTGTATCGTCAAAAGTATCGATCGTGTGGCAGACTACGGGATGAACATAGCGGAAGTCGCCATCGATCTCGCTGTTGCACACGCGAACAAATAAGTCGGTGCATCAACTAGAGCGCAGCTCCTTGATCTATATAATCTATATAATCTATATAAGATACTCATATGATCTATGTTCGTCTTAGGGAGATGCAATGAGGAACCAATGAAAAGGTTTTTGCCAATTGTATTGGTCTTGTTGATCCTCGCCCTCGCGGCGGTTGGGGCAGGTTGCACGTCAAGCACCACTGGCGGCGCAAAGGTTCAGCTCGCAGGATCGACAACAATTCAGCCCCACGCCGAGGTGTTGGCAAAAAGCTTCCAGGCAAACAACCCCAACATCAAGGTGTTCGTGCAAGGGGGTGGATCGTCTGCTGGTGTAACGGCAGTCGGAACGGGCACTGCTGACATTGGCATGTCGTCTGCGAATCTGACAGCGAGTCAACTGTCGCTGTATCCGAATCTCAAACCGGTGCCAATTGCCGTAGACGGAATAGCTATTATCGTTAACCCGCAAAACCCCGTCAACAATCTGACTTTGAACCAGGTGCGTGATATCTTTAGCGGGAGCATCAGCAACTGGAACCAGGTTGGCGGGCCGAATCAGAAGATCAACATAGTCAACAGGGAGGCTGGCTCTGGCACCCGCGATGGAATGCAGAAAATTGTATTGAAAGGGAGCAGGTTCAGCAGCGGAGGAATCACACAGTCGTCAACAGGTGCGGTCAGATCGTACATCGCCGGTGACCCTAACGCGATCGGCTACATCTCATTCGCAGAAGTCGACAATTCCGTTAAGACCCCTGGTATTAGTGGCGTGATCCCGACGTATAACGCTATAGCAAACGGAACCTACCCGATCCAACGCGACCTCCTCTTCGTAACAAACGGAGATCCGAGCGGAAATGCAAAGGCCTTTATAGATTTCACGCTAAGCCCTGCAGGGCAAGCGATATTGAAGGCCGACAAAGAGGTGTCGATAAACGACGTTTCGGTGACGAGATTGGCGACGACGTCGGCGACAAAGTAAACGACTAACGACCTCCAAGACCTTCATATTTCCCTTTTTTTCAAAGGGAGTGATTTATATCACGCCGAAGACAGCAGCGCGTTCCCACAGATCGGCAGCACAAGACATAAAGGAGCGCACCATCGCCCTGCTCTTGCTGCTCTGCGGAATCTCTTCAGTGCTCGCAATTTTTCTCATTATCACGTTCATTTTTGCCGAGGGGTTGCCGTTCCTCATTCAAGCCGGCCCAAGCTTCTTGGCATCGAGCGTTTGGGAGCCGACGGATAGCTTTGCTGCTGGACTGTGGGGGATCTTCCCGATTATCGTCGGATCGTTGATTGTCACATTGGGGGCTGTTGCGATTGGTACCCCCCTTGGGGTTGCGTGTGCTGTGTTCTTGGCCGAAATCGCCCCCGCTCCTGTCCGTCGAGTGCTCGTGCCCTCGGTAAATGCGATGGCCGGCGTCCCTTCTGTGGTCTACGGGTTCTTTGGCCTTTTGGTGATTGTGCCGTTGATACGGGGCCAATTTGGCGGATTCGGTACGAGCGTTTTGGCTGCCTGGCTCATACTTTTCATTATGATCTTGCCCACGATCATCAGCATTTCCGCGGATTCTATACGCGCAGTACCTCGCGAATACAAGGAGGGCAGCCTAGCAATGGGAGCGACCCACTGGCAGACGATTAAGGGTGTGCTGGTTCCCGCAGCGAGTTCGGGCATAATCGCAAGTGTCATTCTCGGCATGGGACGCGCCATCGGTGAGACGATGGCGGTACTGATGGTGGCTGGAAATTCCGTCACTATTCCGGACTCAATATTTGCCCCTACAAGTACGCTCACAGCGCAAATCGCCCTTGAAATGGGATATGCCACAGGAGCGCACCGCGAGGCGCTCTTTGCCATGGGCATCGTTCTTTTTGTGTTTATTATGATTCTTACCGGGCTGGCAAACCTAGCAAGCAGGAGGCGGATCACCTAATAGTGGCGACCAGACGGCGTGAGATCCTGCCTTTGGCATTGCTGTGGGGCGCAGGCGTTGTAACGATCATCATACTGATCGTGATATTAGCCTACATACTGGCAAATGGATTGCCGGTAATTAGCTGGAATTTCTTAACGGGTGAGCCTGCACTGTGGGGACAAACTGGCGGCGGGATCTATTCGACGATCGCCGCGACGCTGGCGGTCACCGGCGTGAGCTTGGCCGTTGCCGCGCCGCTGAGTGTCGGCGGTGCAATCTACTTGAACGAGTATACGAGGGAGACCTTGCTGCGAAAGGTAATCCGCCAGGCCGCGGAAATTCTCGCAGGCGTGCCGTCGATCATTGTCGGCCTCTTTGGGTTCCTTTTCTTCGTCATCTACTTGGCACCGCTCACTGGCGGATGGTCAATGATATCGGGCGGTCTAACCCTGGCTTTTATGGTATTGCCCATATCACTTAGAATCTCGGAAGAGGCGCTCAAAACCGTCCCCGCAGAGCTCCGTGAAGGGAGTCTCGGTATTGGCGCGACGAAATGGCAGTCAATAACTACCGTCGTTCTGCCCACCGCGCTACCGGGAATCATCACGGGGCTCATCCTCGGAGTTGGACGCGCCGTCGGCGAAACCGCTGCCATCCTCCTCACTGCGGGTGGCTCTGTAAACTTGATCCAAAGCCTCCGCGATCCTGGCCGCCCTATGACGCTCAACATCTATGACGTTCTGACCGAGTATCGCGACACCAGTACCGCCTACGGCACCGCCGCTGTGCTGATTATTGCAATCCTTGCCATTACGCTTATTACCGACTGGTTAATGAACAACTATACTAAGAAGCTCAAGGGGCTGTAGGGGCCGATGAATAACGCTATCGAGAACAGCGTCGAGATCAGCGTGAAGAACCTGAACCTCTGGTTCGGTAAGTTCCAAGCGCTTAAGGACGTCAGCATCGACATCCAAAAGAACCAGGTGACGGCGCTCATTGGCCCCTCTGGGTGTGGAAAATCGACCTTTATCAAGACGCTCGACAGGATGAACGATCTCGTGGATAACGTCAAGATTACGGGCGAGGTGATGTACCAAGGGAGGAATATCCTCGACTCGGACACAGATGTGGTGGAGCTTCGTAAGCAGATCGGAATGGTCTTTCAGAAGCCTAATCCGTTCCCGAAGTCTATCTTCGATAACGTCGCTTACGGCCCGAGGGTGCACGGGGTTCGAAAAAAGAAGAACCTGAACGAAGTTGTGGAACGAAGTCTAAAAGCAGCCGCACTCTGGGAAGAGGTTAAAGATAGATTGAACGAATCCGCGCTGAGGCTTTCCGGCGGTCAGCAGCAGCGGCTCTGTATCGCAAGGCTCCTCGCCGTCGAACCCGATGTCCTCCTCATGGATGAACCTGCGTCAGCGCTTGACCCGATTGCGACGTCGAAGATCGAGGATCTGATATACGAGCTTAAAAAGGATTACACGATTATCATTGTCACGCACAACATGCAGCAAGCAGCGCGCGTCGCTTCAAATACGGCGTTTTTCTACCTAGGTGAGCTCGTAGAATACGCCTCTACGATAGACTTATTTGAACGGCCACGAGATAAGAGGACAGAAGACTACGTGACCGGCAAGTTCGGATAAGACAAGGAAGATATGGCTCGGACTCGTTACGTTAGAAAGTTGAAAGAGTTGCGGCAAAACGTCATAGACATGGGCGCCCTTACCGTGCGATCCGTGGAGGATGTGCTGACCGCGCTTGAGATGAGTGATACTGCGCTTGCTGAGCGTGTAATCGCTAACGACGATGAGATAGACAATTTCGATCGAAAGATCGAGTCGCAGTGCATGACGCTTCTTGCACTCGAACAACCTATGGCAAAAGACCTGCGAATGATTGCCACCTCGTTAAAGATGATAACTGATTTGGAGCGCATCGGCGATTTCGTGGTCGACATTGCTGAAGAGGTCGTCACTATGGCAAAGCCCATCCGCATACCCGTTTCCGCATCGAAATTCAACGAGCTTGTCGCTGATGTGAAGTCGATGGTCGCTGATAGCATCGAAACGTACGCGACAGGCAACGTTCAACAGGCGCGCAGCTTTGAGGCGCGTGACGATAGAATTGACTTTTTGTTCAAAAACATCGTTGAAAGTATGGTGAACGCGCTCGCGCAAGGCAAATGCTCAACGGAGACCGTTGCTGACGTGGCCAGCCTCCTATTCATCATTCGATACCTTGAGCGCATCGCGGATCACGCGGTAAACATCGGCAATCGTGTCTGTTACATGGAAGAAGGCGACCGGCGCTACTTGCAATAGTAAACTTCTTGCATAACGCTACCCTCAAGGCGTTGTTTGGTCACGGGTGCGATCATACCACTCTCACGTCACCTCGTCGGTTCTCACGCTGACGTTACAGGACATTTTTTCAAAAAAATGCGCCCGGTCGGAGTTTGATGGTGTTGCTTCCCGTCGCGTCGACGCGGAGCGCACGAAATCGTCACTTTAGAAGGGGCAAGATCCACGCTAAGATGGCGACAACGCAATATGTTAAGGCGCCTAGTTAGTGGAAAAGGAAGAAATTCGCAGAAAGGAGGTATCACATGGGTTTTTCATCGACCACAATAAGAGCTCCGTTAGACGTTCCCCAGGAGATGCGAACTGAATACGTAAAAAATTTGTTCAATATCACCAGGGGAAGCGGCCGTCTGATGTTATTTGCGGGAGATCAGAAGATAGAACACTTAAATGATGACTTCTATGGCCCTGGAATCTCGCCTGACGACAACGATCCTGAACACCTATTTCGCATCGCGAGCAGCGCTGAAATCGGGTGTTTTGCGACCCAAATGGGCTTGCTCGCTCGCTACGGTGAGGATTATCCGCGCGTTAGCTACCTTGTCAAGCTCAATTCCAAGACTAACCTCGTAAAGACAGAACAGGCAGAGCCTTTGAGCGGCGTGTTCTATTCCTGGGCCCAAGTCGACGAGTTTCGGCAGCATTCCGGCTTAAGCATTCCTGCCGTCGGGTACACGATTTACGCGGGAAGCGAACACGAAGCGCGCATGTTACGTGAAGCAGCCCAAACCGTCCACGGCGCCCACAGGCGTGGAATGATCGTGATCGTTTGGATCTATCCCCGCGGCGCGGCCGTGAAAGATGAGCACGACCCGCATCTCATTGCCGGAGCAGCCGGGTTGGGCTGCGCCCTCGGCGCTGATTTTGTGAAAGTAAACTATCCAAAGCAAGACGGCGTTGATTCGAAAGAGGCTTTCAAGGAGGCCGTGCAGGCCGCGGGCAGGTGTAAAGTACTGTGCGCCGGGGGCTCAAGTGTCGACGTGAAGCTCTTTCTCGAGCGCCTTTGGGAGCAAATATTCGTAAGCGGCGCCGGTGGCAATGCGACAGGCAGGAACATCCACCAGAAGCGGCTCAAAGAAGCCATTCAAATGTGCAATGCAATTTCAGCCATCGTCGTAAACGGGGCAGGCGTAGAAGAAGCACTGGACATCTACACGGGAAGAAAAGAGTTTAAAGTGAAAGACTATACCATGCCGTGAATCGATGTTGCCCGGTCTTAGATAACGCCGTCCGTACGTGATCCTTGCACGAATAGAGGGAGCGAGCCATGATATACACGATAACGCTGAATCCTGCGCTTGACCGAATCCTCACTGTTGAGTCTATTGAGTATCATAACCCAAATCGGGTGGACGGCGATGAGCGATATGCAGGTGGCAAAGGCGTCGACGTTTCCAAAGCGCTCACCCGGCTTGGCGTGGACAATAAAGCAATAGGCTTTGCTGGTGGGTTCACTGGGCAGGAGCTCGAAGGATGCCTTTTCAATCTCGGGGTAAACTGCGAGTTTGTCAGAATCTCTGCCGAAACCCGTACCAACGTGTATATTCACGAGACAGCAAGAAACCGGCAGATCTCGTTCAACCTGCGCGGGCCTTTGATCCAGTCCTTCGAGCTTATGGAAATGATCGACGTCATCAGAGGTCTCAAGGATGCTAATTACATTATCCTCAGCGGGAGTATCCCCGCAGGGGTCAATCCGATCATTTATGAAAAGATCGTAGAGATCGCAAAAGCCAAAGGAGCGAAGGTCGTTCTCGATTCTGACGATGAGCCTTTCAAGGCAGGTTTGAGGGCGAAACCCCATATTATCAAGCCGAATGTTCACGAGCTCGAACGACTGATGGCTAGACAGCTCAAAGACATCGGTGCGATCGTCGACGCCGCGGTGGAGGTGCACGAACGAGGCATCGATGTTGTCCTTGTTTCAATGGGCGCGAAAGGCGTGCTGCTCGTGACCAAAGATGAACGGTGGATGGCGCAACCGCCCCGAGTAACTGTCGTTAATACCATCGGCGCCGGAGATTCAGCCGTTGCCGGGTTTGTTCACAGCTTGGTCTTGGGCGAGAGCTGCAAGGAGGCGGTAAAGCGGACTGCAGCGACTGGAACGGCGGCAACTCTCATCAATGATGTCTCTATAACCCAAGAAAGCGTAGACACGATTCTTGCTCAAGTGAAGGTCCGCCGGGTCACCTAGACAGTATGCGCTCCGTCACGATCGCTTGCGACAGGCGTTGATCTCATTTCGGAATTCTGCTGCCATCTTGTGGGGTGATTGCGCGAAAATTATATCCCTCGACATCGCGATGATGCCCATGCGCCCGTGAGCGTTCATTCCGGACGTAACTGCAGTCTCGAGGTCACCGCCTTGTGATCCAACGCCCGGGATAAGGAGTGGGATATCCTCACCTACAATACCGCGTATTGTTTTCAGCTCACTTCCCTGGGTGGCGCCTACGACGAAGCCGAGATTGCCGTGTATGTTCCATTCCAAAGCCTTTTTAGCTACGACCTGATAGAGCGGCTCTGAACACGATAGGTTCTGTATCTCTGTCGCTCCGGCGTTCGACGTCTTACAAAGAATAAAGACACCCTTGTTGCGCCGCTCGAGGAAGGGCTCTATTGCATCGAATCCCATATAAGGGCTGACAGTAACCGCGTCGCCTCCTATGATCTCGTATACGTATTTGGCGTGCGCCTTTGACGAGTGTGCCACGTCGGCCCTTTTTGCATCGACAATAACCGGCACGCGCACGAACTCTTTGATGTACTGCACCGTCTTAATCAGGGCTTCTACTCCGGGGGGTCCGCGCGCTTCGTAGAACGCCGTGTTCACCTTGAAACAGCAGACTAAATCGAGAGTGGCGCTTATGATGCGCTGATTGAAATCAAACACATCATCTACGGTGCCGTCAGGATCAAGCCCCACGCAGAGCCAGCTGTTGTTCTGACGCGCCGTTTTTTCTAAGTCTCGTAAAAAAGCCACCATGTCTCGTTCTATCCTGAGCGTACGGGGGATGTATTCCTCCCTCTATTTACCGCTTGTGTTCCCTTTCAGCCACTGCTGGCGACGCTAACGTCGGTTACGCGAATCGTTGGCGTCGTCAAGCTGAAGTACGTCGTGACATCTCGACTCAGGCCGTCGATCTGCTTAAGCAAATCGAGGACGTTGATTCCTATGTTCGTTTGCTTCAGGGCGTGTTTGCGTTCACCGTCTTCGATAGCATATCCCGCGTACACCATGCCGGAGAATTCTCCCGTACTCATGTTCGGTCGATCGCCAGTTGCACGAACATAGATGCCGCGTCGCACGTCCTCAATGACATCCGTCTCGGCACCGTTTGCGATCACTAGGTTTGTCGGCGATATTGAAGGCGACTGTCGAAAGTCTCCCCGAGAGGCGTTGCCCGTGCTCTTTCGGCCTTCTTTGTTTGCAGTGTAGCTATCGTACAGATATGAACGCAAGACGCCATTTTCGACGAGAGGGGTTCGCTGTGACGGCACGCCTTCGGCATCAAACGGGCTCGTCTCCAAGCCGCCGCTCAGGAGCCCATCATCCACGATCGTGAAACCGTTCACAGCGATGTGTTCGCCGATTTTTCCGGTAAGGAACGACCGATCTCGTTGTGCATCTTCGGCGCTCACGGTTACAGCAGCGGCAATGACCGGTCCAACGGCAAGCGGGTCAAGCACGACAGGCATCTTGCCCGGTTGAATCGGCTGTGGATGCATGCTGCTCAGCGCCATTTCTCCCGCCGCAAGCCCGACAAACTCAACATCTAAATCGAAGCGCCGGGACGCGGCATACTCGAAACCGTTCCCACTGGCATCTCCCTCGTGTGCGATAACGTCCACGTCGAGTGCTGCTTGCGTCCCACTGTCCGCCCCCTTTACTCCGAGCGTATTCGCGATGGCACCGCTCCACTGTCCGACTGACGCGCCGGAATTGATGATATCGACGCGCTTATCAATGCGGGATGCATCGGCGACATCAATGGCAAGCTGTGCTACGGTTGCCGCGTCGAGAGACGCGATCGTGCGATCCCAGGTGCCGGTCACAGTTGGGTAGCTCTCGGGGAGCGAAAGCGATTTGAAATCCTTGTCAGGACTCCCAGCGCGTGCCGCCGAGATCGCCTTTTCGACAGCGAATTCAACCCGTTCCAGAGACGCGTGCGCGTAGCCCATGCTGCCATCCTTAAAGACTCGAATGCCAATGCCACGCTCGAAGCCGCTTTGACTTGATTTGATCTTTCCTTTTTCGAGCTCTGCGCTAATAGAGTTCGAATGGGTGGCGAACGCCTCTCCTTGATAGATTGACGTGTCTATGAGCGCCAATGCCCGCATACACACGTCGAGGAGCGCTGTCTCTTGCTCAGCGGGTGCCATCACCTACATCCCTCCGACGACGACATCGCTGACTCGCATGTAGGCCCCACCCGTGGTGTTCGGAGTCATTTGTCCGCCTTTGCCACACGTTCCTGGATCGAACGCCAGAGTCTTTCCTATTGCGCTGATGTTGTGCAGTACCTCGAGCGTCATCGCACTCAGCGCTGCGTCCCTCAAATGATCGCGCAGTTCGCCACGTTCGACTACGTACGCCTCTCTGCTTTTGAACGTCAGCATCCCTGTTGTGGGAGTTGTGTAACCATATTGCCAACCGACAAAGTATATGCCACTAAACCCATCGAGCAGCTCCTCGAAGCTATAGTCCCCAGGCTCAAAGAACGTGTTGCTCATCCGCACAATGGGCGGAGCGTCGTATCGCTGGGCCCGGGCGCTCCCGTTCGATCCCAAGCCAAGGCGCGACCCGGTCTCGACATCGGTAAGATAGCTCCGCAGGATCCCGCGCTCCATGAGTACCTTTCGGCGCGTCTGTATGCCCTCATCATCGTAGGCCATGTAGCCATAGCTCTTTAAACTCGGATCGTCCACAATCGTCACCGTATCAGAGCCAATCTTCTGCGTTAGTTTCCCCGCTAAGATGGACGTGCCCGAAATGATCGCGTCAGCTTCGGACGCGTGTCCGAACGCCTCATGCGCAAAAACGCCTGAAAGTGATGGATCGAGCATGGCTTCAAACTGCCCAGATGGTGCCGGTTTTGCATCGAGCAGCGAAACTGCTTGCGATGCAGCAATTCGACCGATGTCCGCGCTGTCTAAAAACAGCTCAAATCCCTTTGAGTCGCCTCTCGCCTTGTAGCCAGATTGCCGCAGTGCGCCTTCTTTGGCGAAGATCATAGCGCGCGCAATCGATCGCACGACGGTCTCATCAATGTACGTCCCTTCAGAATTTGCGATTATCTTATGCAGCACGAGGTCACTGTACCCGATCTCTGTACTGCTGACGCGCTCATCTGTCTCTTTAGCTTCGTGCTCTTGACGCAGCACGTAATTGAGCTTATCGGCTATCGAGACCTGGGTTGGTAGTCGTTGCACGGTCGGCTTGATGCTATCTTCAAATGCCGGCACGTCGATCGAAAACTTTTCAGCGCGCTCATAAACGGCTTTAGCGAGACTAACGGCGCGTTCAGCACAATCGGTTAGGCCCAGAGGATCAACTTGCGTGGTGTACGCAAACCCCCACGCGCCTTCCAAAAAAGCTCTTATTCCCGCTCCGAGCTCATTTGAGCTGTTTATCTTCGTTATTCCGTCTTTCGTTGAGATGGATGTGCCTTCGGAGCTCTCAAGCCTGATATCAGTGAATTGGGCCCCACGCTCGCGTGCCTTGCTAAGGACCTCTTCAATGTCTTCCCTTTTTTCGCTTATTTCTTGCATCAGCGACTGTATCTCCGTACGACTAACATTGGGCTTGCTTAAATGGTTTTTCCACGAGTGGGCGCTGAGGATGGTGAAGCAGCTCTTTCGAGGCAAATAGCGTCTGCTGATCAAAGCGGAGGAGTACCGCTAAAAATACCGCGACGGGGTTCGCTGTTCAATCAGACCCACCAGCGCTTATTTTTGTGTTTTATGCAGAAGCAATGACTTCTAATGTGTGGGGTCCACGGTTGCTGGACTTTCAGTACTACTGTTGCTGGTCTCGCACGCCCGCCCACGTTGTCTGCACGCCAGTCCTCAATTCTCAGCAAGCGTTGCGCAGATAAGCCGATTAGTCAAGTCAACGCAGACGCGTAGTATATAAGGACTAACGTCTACCTGCCTACGAGGAAACATGATGCTAGTCAAATGTCAAACGAGGTGTTCACCTGATCGAAGAACAGCCAAGTAAGGTGAGATTACCTAGAAAACATAACAACGAAATCTTTGGGACGGTAGAAAAGATGCTCGGTGGAAGCCGAATTACCGTTCGATCTCAAGATGGAAAAACCCGCATGGGGCGAATTCCGGGTAAAATGAAAAGACGAGTGTGGCTCCGCGTGGGCGATGTTATCATTATCAAACCGTGGAGCATCCAAGATGCAAAGGCGGACGTTGTGTGGCGATATCTTCCACCGCAAGCTGACTGGTTAAGAAGGAAAGGATACATTTAAGCCGCTATACGCATTCTGATTGATGACTTTTTGTATATGAGCTATTTTTCGTTGAGGCTTCATTTGGAGCCGTGAAGCTGACTTAGGAATGAAGACAAGATCTGAAGACTGTGACGTCATAGTGATAGGAGCCGGTCCAGCAGGCTCTGTGGCTGCACGAAACGCAGCTGCCGACTGCGACGTCCTTCTGATAGAGAAACGCCAGGAGATCGGATCGCCCGTCAGGTGTGCTGAGGGCGTGCCCCTTATTGAAACGCCATTTATTTTTCACACGTCATTCGAAAAATATGTAGAGCCTGACAAGAAGTGGATTGCAAGCGAAGTCAAAGGAGTCCGCGCCAACGCCCCTGATGGTACGAGGGTGGAAGTATCGGGGGAGATGCTAGGAATGGAAGGACCGCTTGGTTTCATCCTGGAGCGTAAGCTCTTCGATCGGCAGCTCGCGAAAGACGCCGCTCGTGCCGGGGCGCAGGTTATGGTGCGCACCCGCGCAACAGGACTCATTTTGGAGGATGGCACAGTAAGTGGCGTTAAACTCAACCACCTTGGGGAGGACTTTGAGGTTCGCGCTAAGGTGGTGATAGGTGCCGATGGAGTTGAATCGCAGGTGGGCCGGTGGGGCGGCATAAACACCACGCTTAAGCTCAAGGACATTGAGAGTTGCGCCCAATATCATATGCAAAACGTCGAACTTAAGGAGAACACGCTCGACTTCTATTTTGGCTCACAGGCGCCCAGCGGCTACGCTTGGGCATTTCCCAAAGGAAACGGCGCAGGCAATATCGGGCTTGGGGTGCTTGGAAGCAAGTTAAGTGGCAAGCGGCCGTTGGATTACCTTAACAAGTTTGTCGCGCAGCACTTTCCTGACGGCAAACCAGTCGAACTCGTAATGGGGGGTTGTCCCGTTAGTGATGCGCTTCCAACCATCGTAGCAGACGGGCTCATGCTCGTAGGTGACGCTGCACGTCATACTGAGCCGATCACCGGTGGAGGAATTATGGCGGCGCTCCAAAGCGGGACGATCGCAGGTGGGGTCGCGAGCAAAGCCGTGCGCCAAAAAGACGCTTCAGCTAGAGTGCTGCGTGAGTACGAAACTGAATGGAAGTCCTCTTTTGGCAAAGCGCGGAAGCGTATGTACAAAGTCAAAGAGTTCTTTGTATCTCTCTCTGATGATGAAATAGACAAGTTCTTTCACGCATTTGCAGGAATCACAGCTGAAGAGTTGAACCTGAAAGGGGCCATAAGACGGCTGTTGAGATTGGATCCGAGGCTTCTGCTCAGCATACGTCAACTGCTCTAACCATTTGAGCCTTTTTTTTCACAGCGTAACCGGGCCAAAAAAGAGTAACCGATGGGTCCGCAGCAAGAGCAGATAGAAAACGTCGCAAATGATGAGGACTCAAAAACAAACAGTTCGTCTCGACAGAAGAGTCGAATAGCAAAGCCCTGAAAGAACAGACCAACGGTTTTAGCTTTAGAGTCTCCTCACCTCTTCTGTTTTGGGCTTACGCCGAAACAGTCGCTCCCTCAATGATCGTTTCGACGGCTCCTCCTCGAGCTCTGGCAGGGGCGCTTGCACCTCCTCAGCTTCCCCCTCGTTTTGCATTGTTTGCGAAGTTGAAGACACCGCCTGCGGCAGCAAGCGAGTAAGGGCTTCGCTTACATCTGCGAGTCGGCCAATAACCTTGCTGGACTCACTCCCGTAGAATGCTGCAATGGTCTCATACCGTTTTATCTCATCCTCTCGCGCCAGTTTAAAGCTCTCGTACTGCGCCGTCAGTCTCTCTATCATATCCGTTTTCATGAAAAGGAGCTCCTCTTTATGGCGCAGCTCCCGTTCTCGCTTTTCCAGCTCTGCTTCTAAGCGAATCACCGTGTCACGGGGTACCATTAGTGGTTCCAGGTCTTCGTTGGCGCTACGTTCGCTCGCACGCGTTCTGCCTAGATATGCGTCTAGTGCCGCAGTGACGATCTTACTCCGGCTGCTGTTTTCGGACCTCGCCTGCTTGTCAGCAGCGGCCAAGAGCTCGTCTGAAATGGCAATAGTAACCTTGTTTAACGGCATATAACTCTCCATCAATCACAGTATAAGGTCATATGTGGGTTGTGCTTTGATTGAGTCACACCACAGTATGAACGCTTCATACTTGAGCATATCGCACGCCAACGCAGCTTTCCACTCAATAGTTTCTACCATTTCCTATGCAACGTCCAGGTGCGGCTTCCTAAAAAAATTTGTTTTAGTGCTCTAATCACGGAAATAACGCAAATAAATAGCCGATCGCTAAATCGAAAGCGATGAATAATCCTCTTGAGCAAACAGGGCATAGGAAACATTTCGTTGCTGCCGCTCGCCGCGTCACGCGAAAACGGCAGTCGAAATGAAGCTAGAAACTATTTATAGCGGCTGTAATATCGTCAGCGGAATTTGGCTCCGATGGCTAGGCCCGAGAAGCGAGATTCATTCGCAAATACGGGCAGAATGTGCTGCAATTACCAAAATAAAAATTTTAGCGCAATAGAAGACCTCTATTTCGAGTCCAGATTTCAAAAAGAAGGATAAAATAGAAACGAAATCGTTAAATATTATCAATGTGCGGTTTAATGTGTCGATGCAGCGGGAGCCGGGCCTCGCCTTAAGGCCCTACCTCAAAACGCGCTCTTTTCGTTGGCGGGCCCGTGCTCCACGTTGGTCGCCACATTTTTTTCCATTATGGGCTCTTCTTCCTTTCCGTTATACCTTTCGATTTGTGGCGGCGTATACAGTATTACACGAGCCGATCGCGGCTTCCGACAAAGCGGCAGAGTTAACAATGGATTGCACCTAGATTCAGACTCAAGGAGTCATCCCCAGCTTGATTTACGTCACGAACTAGCGCGATACAGGAGCACGTCCAATCATCTGAAGTAAGGCGCATAAGGGGTATTGACGGCGTTAGCTACCCGTAGTCGCGCTCTCGAGCACCCCCCTCGGGTGAAAAATGAAGAGAATATCGGCGATAATTAGACCAAGTAAGCTCCAAGTTGTCAAGGAAGCGCTCCGCGATATAGGTCGTCCCAGCATGACCGTCAAGGAAGTGAAGGGCCGAGGTCGACAAAAAGGAGTCACCGAAATATATCGGGGTCGCGAATATCAGATCGATCTGCTTCCGAAAATCGAAATTAGCATCGTCGTTCGAGATGACGACGTTGGCAGGGTGGTCGAGACCGTGGCGACAGCGGCTCGAACCGCAGAGATCGGGGACGGTAAAATATTCATTCTACCTTTAGAAGGGGTTGTGAGGATCCGCACAGGCGAAAAAGACGAAGACGCACTTTAAGAGTCGTTTGACGTTGAAGCGGCTGCTAGATCGAACACGTACCTAATTTTGGACATCGTACGGGTGGGCGGAATGATTCTTGCGGGACACGAAGCTAGGGCCTTCCTTCGGTCAAGCTAGTCTTCGTTGCTAACGGCGGTTCCAAAATCGCGAAAAGCTGCTCCGCGATCGAGCTGGTTCTTCAAAACTGTGCATGAAAAAAAGCTTGAAGTACGAGCCGTCTACTTTTTTTCGCATGATCATTTTAAACCCGAGCTTTTCATACATGGCTAGAGCCGCTTCGTTGGTCTCCCACGTCGTTATGAGTGATGTTTCCATCCCGTTCTGAAAGAGCTTCGACATGGCGAATTGCACGAGTTTCATGCCAATACCGAGTCGCCGTGACTCAGGGAGCACTGCGAGCGTTTCTATGAGACCGAGCTGCGGACGTCTGTAGTGATAAATGACAGCTACAACGCCGACGGTCCTTTCGCCATCGGCCGCCTTGATCCAACCCCGCCGCTTGTCGTTTAAGATCCGCGTAATTTTGACGCGCAGATTTTCGCTTTCTGTAAGCGGCGGCACAAATTCGTGGTTGACGGTGTTGAGCAGGTTGAGAATGGCGCCAAAGTCGTTCCAGTTCGCCTCACAAATCGTAAACGTCTCGAGCGGTTCCAGCAATCGCATTACCATCCATCAGCTTTTTTTTCACAGCTCGTATGACTAACAAAGGAGGACGAGTGCGTTCAATACGACTCGTTCGGAGGCAGACTCTTCAAAGGGTACGCCGGCGTTGCGCGCCGTTTCACCTACGTCGATGCCCATCGCCTCCATCGACGGTCTTGCCTTGTACGGGTTGCGGCAGCGATTCCCGACACCTGCACACGCTTCACAAAGTGTGCATTTGCCCGCGGAAAACGCTGTGGCGTACTTGAAGCCCTTTTTAAACGCAGCGGCTTCGAGACGGTCGGCGATCGTCTCGAGCATGTTCTTAGCGACCAAGTACGTCTGGTCCCACCCTTTGAGGTATGTCTCGTCCTTGTAGAGGGCTGCAAGATCCTCTGCCGCGTGGATCCGCTCCAGCATCCAGTCAGGCACGTCGTACGCGATTTGGACGAGCAGCGCCTTCCGGAATCGCGCGAGCACGTTCCTAAACGCATCAAGGGGCATAACGTTAGGGGGACACATTAGAGAAACGCCGTAATTCCTGCACACAGGCACACTGC
>JBAULJ010000102.1:0-4835 GCA_049578125.1 Halobacteriota archaeon | reverse complement strand
CGGCGAAGCACAGCACGACGCACACTATCTTTGTGTAGGTCTGGCAGGATCGATACAGTCCTTGAAGAGCGCTCACGTGATCAGGAAAGGCATTTAAACGCTACCAGCTTTTTTTGGTTAAGCGCTGAATCTCGCTGGTCGACCCCCCCGTCAATGAGATAGCCGGTTGCACCATCATGCGAGGCTTGTCACACTTAAAGCTGTGGCCAATGCAGGGCAATTGGTCACTTTCAAGCCTTTCTTTACAAATATATAATAAATTTTATAAAATTAAACAAATAAAATTCGAGCGTGCTGCTCTAGTTACACTCACTCCCTCACAGTAGCTTGATCAGCGCAAATCATTTACACGGCGCCGCTCTGATGCACACCACGTACTGCGTTTTTAGAAGCACAGCCACAACGTTATCCTAAGAACCGGTCACTTTTGGTCAACTTTTGGTCAAGTTTTTCTATTATCATAGGCGACTGCTCGCGAAACCAGCTAACAATAGGTCAGTGGAAGAGGGCACACGTTTTCCCTTCGAGATCTTGATTTCATCTTCGCTGCGAAATGCAAGCGCAGGCAACGCGCGCTCCGCCTCCCGAAAGAAGTGGGCGTACATCGCAAACAGCTTTTCTGTGGGGATTGTCGACAAATCCCGCGTTTCAAGTTCGCCCTGAATGCGGTTGAGTATATCCCCGAAATACTCGACTTTCTTGCGCGCCGAGAGGTGGTATTTGTCATACAACGCCTCAAGCTCCACCGCGCGGAGGTTGTCGATCTCCTCTTCGAACTCCCGCTCCCAGTTTACCAAGGTGGTTTTGCTTACCCCGATCTCCGCGGCTATTTTCACGAAAGGGAGCCCTTGGGCCCGCAACTCGATAAAACGGTCTTTCGTCTTGTTGTCTTTCATATCCTATACTTTGAGTGACTGAACGATAAAGGTTAAGCCGGCCGTTGCGGGCGCGTGCGAAGGTTGTGAAAAAAAGCGCGATTCGATGCTGCGTTTGATCGACCGTTTCAGGCTGTTGACAGCACGATAACCGGATTGGACGTCGTGTATACGACTTTTTGTGCATTGGTCCCTGCCGGCACGGAAAAGAGCGCGTAGAGGTCGCTCGTGAAGCCCGCGTTCAGCGTCTGGTTTTTAAGGGCTTGCGCGCTGCAGCCGCTGCTGCATACGGCGTAGTTGGCATAATAAGCGGTGTTGTTCGGCGTGAGCAGCACAAAAGCCGCGTAGCTAAAGGGAACGCTTGTGGGTTGCGCGTTCGTGACGGTGACGTTCGCGATGAGGTAGCGGTCGCCAGGAGACGGCGTCAACGAGACGTTATACAGCCCAGATGCAAGGTTGAGTTGTGACCACGCGGCGCGCGTCGCGGGGTCTGACCCATCGGTGATACCGTTCAGCCGCAACACAATGGTGTCACTGGTCGCGGTCTTGCCCAACGACGCCCGTACCGCTGAAGCCGGCTCTTTGTACGTGATCTCGTTGGTCGGGGCGGTGGCAAGAAAGGTGCCCGCGATTACGGCGAGGACGATAACGATGAAAAGAATGACCGCGACCGCTGCAACCAGTTTTCTATTCATGTCGATCTGCTCTTCCTCCGCTACAGATACACCACGTTTACGTGCGCGTCATCTGTGAATACGAGATTCGACCCGACGTTTTCAGCGTGGATGAGCTTCGCACCCGCTGGGAGTTGGACGCTGGCATTCAGGGTATAGCGGTTGATGCCACCTTGCTTGACGACGTAGAGGTCGTAGTATGATGCTACGCCGTTTCCATGTACTACGCCCGGCACCGTGTAGAGGTACGTTATGCGCGCCGTCGAGTAGGGCGACACAATGAATCGCGACGAAAAGACCGTGTAGTCATTGCCGTTGGTTATTTCAGGGCCGTCGAATTGGCGAGAGACGTTATGCACCGCCGTAAGCTTAGCCCCAGGCGGCACCAGCGCCTGCGCAAAAAGGTCAGAGGCCCACCAGTCCCCGTTGGCATACGTGAGCGTCAGGTTTGAGACCGTGGAACCGTCCGGGAGCAGCTCCACGTGGTAGTCTATCGTCCTGTTGATGCCGAAATCTGATTTTCCATTGCCCAAGTTGAAATCGACAACAGAGACGAGGTCCGACTCAGGCGCTCTGCTCGTGCCGCCGGCGTTTCCCAACAGGAGCCCCTGATCGGGATAGACGAACAGGTGTTTTTCGTTTGCCAAGGTTCTGAAAGAGTTGTACAGCGCTAGTTTCTGCGGAACGCTCGCATCGACGATAAGGGAAAAAGTTGCATAGGTCAGCGTTGACAAGAGGTTTGCCATTTGGTCGCCCTTTGAAGTCGCTGAGTAATATTCCAAACGATGGAATACGTTCCTGTTCGTGATGATATCGCCTGATGCCGTTATCGGTCCCGTTATGCTCAAAATCGCTTCGATCGCGGTCCAGTCCAATACGATGACGCCGTCGAGCTTCTGTCCGGTCACGCTGTACCAATCTGATTGCATCTTTGGGGCGAACGAAGCGAAGTCGTATTGAACGTTCGTGTCATACAGCCTTGCCGTGTTCACGTTGAAGAACGTGGTGAGGCTCTCGGGTCCGTCTAAGGGCACAGTTGCTTTCAGCGTTGGGCTGGTGTGGCTGTAGTAGTACTGTAGCTTTGCGATATGCCCGTCACGTATCGTGAGCACCCCCATAATCGACATTATTCCTCCGGTGGGTCGTATTTCGGAGTTGTCCTGTAAGACGACGAGGTACGTCTTCTCACCGAAGAAGCCCGCGGCGCCCAACCCATTCAACAGCGGAAAAAGCGATAATGCGACTACGAGGATAATGACCGCTAGTGTGACGTATCGGGCGGTATGAGGGTGCTCACGATCGAACATCGTGATATACCGCATGCTCGCTCCTCTGTTATAACCTTAACTTGAGTACCGCGTCGTGGAGGAATCGCTTCGGACCTTGACCAGTGGCTCACTGGTGTTGATATCGCTCGTCGCGACGAGCAACTGAATGCGTCTTTTGAGCATGACGGGCTCGCTGCTGCGGCTTCCACGAGCTTCCACGAGCAGCGATATATGCTTCCGTGCTGTAAGCTTGGCTGTCATCCGCGGCCTTCGGATTCAACAGCGCGATAAGGCTGAAAACAGGGGCAAGTCAGCCAGTCAACAAGCAAACGAAAGTGGGTGCTTGTCAGAGACGCTCATCGCGCAGAATGCAGCTATCGGTCAATGCCGCTCAGTCTGGCACGGTTATTCGTCTCCACCGCCTAGCTGATCCATGCGAGCGCTTTAAGCCGACTGACCTGGGTTTTGCCACCGTTAAGATTAGCAAGGTATATATAGCGTTGGCCGAATTAGAGATAGTCAACGTCAAGCTAGCTCAGTGAACGTCTAGTAACGCCGCAAGGCACGAGTAAGCAGTGTAACAGCATACCAAACGAGCTTGTTCCCACTTGACCAAGCTAAATGCAAAAACGGAGGTGAAAAAAAGTGAAAAAAGTAGTCCTTTCCGTGATAGCATTGGTTGTTGCGCTCTCACTGTTTACCGCGACGAACGTATCAGCTCAATGCGCTGCCACAACGACTACGGCGTGTCCGGCGACGACTAGCGCCCAATGCACGAGCTGCAAGACTGCAGCGTGCTGCCCTGTTGCGTGTCCGTGTCCGACGGCGTGCCCTGTTGCGTGTCCGACTCCAGTCGTCTGTTGCCCTGTTGTAGTAACGTGTCCGGCAACGGCATGCTGCGTTGTGACTAAGTGCGTTGCACCGGTTACGAACGTCAACGTCATCCAGACTATAAACATCATTGACCCCTACAATACCGACTGGAGAGACGTCCACATCGAGAATGAAGTGGTGCTGTAGAGGTTGAGAAACTGGACAGTTAGAGACAACGAGCTTTGAACTAGGTGGTTGCGTTTGCACCGATGAGGCGCGTTAGCGCCTTCACTTTTTTAGCAAACGACAACCATTTTTGTTTGTTTTTATTTAAGTTCCTAAAGTGATGTCGCGCGGTTAGTCGTGCTAAGGGCTTTCTGTTTTTGCTTAGAAACTACTTGGTTAGCTAATTGGCTAAACCAGTTGCTTTCTTCCGCCTCAGCCAGCGCGCGATTTTTCGAAGTCTGCATCGCTTAAAATAAGTGCATCTACGGGTGTCACTGCGCATATCGTGCTCCTCTGAAGAGGTATGATCGTTTACGAACTTGATGCACGAGCGTTGTCAAAAACTGGCGTAGGGCGCACGGCCGCTCACCAACTAAGAGAAACGTTTCTGAACGTGCATATCTCACGGTGCTCACGCGGGAAGAGCGTTGCTAGTTCGTTGATCGCCGGAAACAATAGGTATGGGGGCCGTTTCAACGCCTGCATTAAGATAGCCCCATATTTGATTTTCAAGCAGAGAAATCTCCTTGATCTTGATCAGAGTGCTCGGTTTTCGGAGATTAGTGCGGATAACCGCGTGTTATCGTTCGCGGCGAGTATGACAATGACTCGCTCCTGTACTTCTCGGCCAATTCGCACGACTATGTCCAACGCGTTTTTCGCTTATAACACTAAACTGTGCAGGTGTGCGCACGATCGACGTCACCACGTTCGGTTGCGCTATGCTGAGGACGACCCCTCTCGGCGATTGCTTCGGGATCAAGCACCCCTGGCAGGCGTAAGGCGGTCGGCATACAACCGCGCAGAGCATATCGTGCAAAAACGATAAGGTGGTTGAGCGAGAACTGAGGAACCTAAGTGCACTGTTGTCAGAGGTAGGCACCTGTGAAGCTAAAGTTTGGCGAACGACTGATCGAACCCGAGATCCGACGGCTCTATGACCTCCGTGACGTCGCGTTTGACACCGCGTGGTTCGAGGG
>JBAULJ010000101.1:0-3431 GCA_049578125.1 Halobacteriota archaeon | reverse complement strand
TGAATATGCCTTGCCTGTCAACTTTTGCCCTGTCGCTGGCTATATGGTCGAGCTTGATGATGTCAAACCCGGTTAGAACATTAGCCACTCCGTACGAGCGCAAATGATCTGCGATTCTCTTTACGCGCTCTGCAGATCGATGAAACAGATTAACCTCTACAGGAATGTCAGTTATCGCGCAAAACTCCGCTATTTCTTCTGATGCGAGTGCCGCGGTGTTTCCATTTACCGACAGAATCGGGTGGTGTGCAGTGAGCAAATAGGCGCACGCAACGTTAGTGGCGCCAAGTGCATTCTCGCTCGTTTGCTCCCCTAGCAAGTAATCGAATGCTTCGCCTCTCCCGTGCGCAATGAGGCCGTGAGCACTCGTTATGCCTTTTTCATAGGCGTCTACCAGCTTATTGCGCAGCGTAAGTGACTTATAACGAGGATGCCCTTCCGAGACCATAATGTGCTTGACGCCGAGTCGTTTTGTTTGATAGCGCGCTTCGCAACCCTTTGTATATAAACCTTCAGGGACAAACATGTCGTCCGTGAGGGTCGCATCGGGAGACCTAAGTCGGAAGGAGCTCCTTTTAAACTCCTTTAAGCTCGGTACAATAGACAAGGATCTATTTGGTCTAACGCCACCTTCGGCGTTTGTTGGAAGATTTGGCTACCCTGAGGTTCTTGCGGGACCGTTGGTCTCGCCCGTAGGTGAAGAGGTCTCACTTAGTGACACGCCAGACAAATGGCTTCATTTGAGCAGGGAAGAGATAATCGGGTTTAGATCAAACCTAGTTCGGTCCAATTTCAAGTTGAACGTTAAAGACGCGCGCGATCCCGGCCGACTGCTCAAGGAGACGCAGGAGCTCGCGATGGCCGCGCTTCCTGTCGACGTTGAGGTAAAGTTCTTAAAGCCGCCAAGACGCACTCTTCAGTTTGACGGCATCCTCACGCCTATGGGCCCGTCCGGAACCGTGACCGACATAGAGATAGTTGAGAACCCACAAGTCCCTAAGAAAGTAGACGCGCTTGCCGACGATCGGGACATCAAAGCAACAGAGGCGGCAATCCTTTTGTACGAAGCTTCGATATCTCCGTATCAAATTAGTCGGCTTCTTTCGGTGGGCACGTTGGGCAAGAAACGCTTGATTGTCCCGACGCGTTGGTCTATCACAGCGACCGACTCCATGCTAGGCGACAATCTGCTGAAACGGGTACGGAACTATCCAGAGAACGCAGAGGTTCAGCTCTTTGTCTCGGAAGCGTTTGGAAACCACTTCGAGATACTCCTCGTCCCTCGAGCCTATGCTTTCGGATGGACGGAAATGTGGATATCGCAGGAAGGCAAGGTCGAGATAGGCGATTTGTACGAAGATGCGATGAATAAGCCAGCGTATATGGACGGCGGCTACTACGCGGCGCGATTTTCAGCGCTTGAGTTTCTGGAACGCGTCAGAAGGCAGGCGTCTATCTATGTCGTGCGCGAAGTAAAACCGACGTACGATATCCCTCTTGGAAGCTGGGTTATTCGAGAGCTCGTTAAGGACGCGTTCTCTCGCCAACCACTGATATTTGAAAGTATGACTGACGCCCTCAGGAGTGTGCGAACGCGCATCAAAGTGCCAGCAAACACCCTTTTTTTGAAAAAGCATCTGTTGCAGACAAGGCTAATGCAGTTCGATTGAACGCCAGCGTATGGCGATAGCAGTCACTACCGCAAAGCAACGACTGCAAGAGCAAACCCAAAACTTATTACTTGTGGAGTTGATGTCATGCTTTAAGATCGGCTCTAACCGGTCTCGGCGAAGCAAACTTGAATGAGGGGTGCAAATGGCCGTAAAAGTAGCAATAAATGGTTATGGAAACATTGGTAAGCGGGTTGCAGACGCGGTAGCTAAGCAGGACGACATGGAACTAGTAGGAGTGGCAAAAACGCGGCCAAATTTTGAAGCCTTTGTCGCCGCTCAGAAGGGCTACCGCCTTTATGCATCTGAAGAGGACAAGATAGCAGCTTTTAATGCCGCAGGCTTAGAAGTCGCCGGTACGACAATGGATATGCTAGGCGAAGCCGACGTTGTGGTGGATGCCACACCGGAAGGGATGGGTGCGCAGAATCTGGAAGCGATCTACAAGAAGCTTGGTATTAAGGCCATATTTGAAGGTGGGGAGAAACACGACGCCATTGGAGCCTCATTCAACGCGTACTGTAACTATCAAGACACGATTGGTAAGGATTATGTTCGGGTCGTATCGTGCAACACGACCGGACTGTGTCGCTCCTTATCCGCTGTTGATAGCGTTGCGGGCATTAAGAAGGCTCGAGTAGTACTAGTACGAAGGGGCGGCGACCCAGTTCAAATCAAGAAAGGACCGATCAACGCCATTATTCCAAATCCGCCGACCGTTCCCTCGCATCACGGTCCAGATGTCAATACCGTGATGCCAAAGTGGAACGTGGCGACGATCGCCGTGCTTGTCCCGACGACACTTATGCACCAACATAACATCATGATCGAAGTCGAAAACGACGTCTCTCGTGAGGACGTGCTCAAGGAATTTTACAGTCGCATGCGGTTAATGCTGGTACGGGCTGGAGACGGTCTAGGTTCTACTGCGGAGATTATCGAGTTAAGCAGAGATCTGGGGCGACCACGCTATGACCTCTGGGAGATTGCGATCTGGGAAGAGAGCGTTAACGTCGTAGACAAAGAGGTATTCTATATGCAGGGTGTCCATCAAGAGGCCGACATAATCTTAGATAATATTGACTGCATTAGGGCCGTCACTGAGACTGAAAAAGACGCAAAAGCATCTATTCGGAAAACTGACAAAGCAATGGGAGTTATGGGCTCCTTCAGGCCACCACAATGCCTTCAGGATAAACCTGAGGAGCTTCGAGAAATTCACAGCAAGGTGTGGGGGATCGAGTAACTTAACGCACCGTTTAACGCGCCAAGATCGAACACCGGTAAAACACTCATCTTTGACCTGCGAAACGCGCCAGGCTTTCGTTACTATGTTAGATTTTCTGACTCTTGACGATGTGGAACTTAAAGGCAAGACCGTACTTCTTCGTGTGGACATCAATGTACCCGTCGATCAGGCAAGCCTGCTAATCTCTGAATCAAAGCGCATTGAGGCGATAAGGAATACTGTCGAGGAACTCGTTGATAGGGAAGCAAAAGTGGTTTTGATTGCTCATCAAGGCCGGGTTGGAGATTATGACTTTCTGCCTCTAGACCAACACGCAGCCGTGCTGAACAGCGCATTTGGCGAGACGTTCGACTACGTTGATGATACCATTGGCGTCGCAGCGCGTGAGCGTATAAAGGAAATGAAACCCCGAGATGTACTCTTGCTCCAAAACGTTAGATTCTTGGCCGAAGAAACGCTTGATCGGACTCCCGAAGAGCACGCGACAACGATTCTTGTGCAGAGGTTAAGCT
>JBAULJ010000100.1:0-6972 GCA_049578125.1 Halobacteriota archaeon | reverse complement strand
ACGTGGGATTGTTCTTATATGACACGCTATTTCCGTTTGCATAATGCTCTTCTCTGTTCCATTAGTCACGTAAGCTCGAAGCAACTCGAATCTTACTCCGGCAAATCCACTGAACAAAATTATTAAGGTTAAGAAGATAATATAGGAACAGAAATATGGGCACGGAACAGCTGCGGAGAGAGAACGGTGAGTAAACATGCCCGCAAGAGCTAATCTGCATAGGCATTGGCGATGCAACAAGCATTTTTAAAAGCAACCCATAAAAAAGGAGGGCTTTTCGACGACCACTGATTCACTAGTCTTAGCATCTTCGAAGCTCCCGCAACGCCTGTACCTGTTCAAGAGTTGTGTTGCAGGGACGTTCTACCCTGGGATCGAAAGGTCGTTCAGGTTCATACTGAACTCTTTGAACGTTGACTACTTTGATGACCCGAACCAATCGTCATGCACCGGATTTGGAGTGCACTGCGGCGTCGTTCCCCCCGAAGCCAATCTGAGCCTCAATGCCAGAAACCTTGCGCTTGCCTACGATTCAGGTTACACGAATGTCGTCTGTACTTGCCCCACTTCATACGCGAATCTGAAAGAGTGCATGAATGAGCTTAAAAGTGATAATACGCGGGCCGCAATAAACGACGTATTGAAAGCGGTCAAATACGAGTATAAAGGAGGCGTAACGGTCTATCACGCTGCTGAAGTGCTTTATGCTATGAAAGAGAGCCTTGCTGAACGAGCAACACTGTCTCTTTCAGGTCTGAAGATTGCTACGCATCACGGCTGTCACTATAACAAAATCTTCTATGAAGAAGTCGTCGGCGGGCTTTGGGAGTACCCGACATTATTAGACGATATATGCTCGTGTTTTTCTGGCACGCTCGTTGACTATTCTGAACGCTCGCTTTGTTGTGGAATGGGTTTTTCGCACTTTATTAGCTCGAGCGACTACACAGAATCGGTAGGCTTACTGAAACTAGAGAGCATTCTCGCCGAAGAACCTGATGTCATCGTGACTATGTGTGGTGCGTGCCAAACAGTCTTCGACTACCTTCAAAAGCGATTTGAAAAAAAGCTTGAACGTGTCGCTCCCGTGCTCAACATTTCGCAACTGGTGGCAATTTTGCTCGGCGCTAATATAACAAAAGACGCTTGCATCCAATTTGCCGCGATAGATGTTCTCCCCGTCTTAAAAAAGATAAAGGTCGTTTGATGCCGAAATTTTGCGTCTTTCTACCTTCAACACGGGCTCAGGTCAGCATAGCCAATCAAGTCCCGAGCGATCTTGGAGCACCTTGAGTTATTTCGGTCGGGCCGCAATGGTTCGCGTACTAAAAAAAAACATACGCTGGTTGCATAAATGTCAACGACACTGATTCGATATAACTCTGCGAAGTAACGTAGCCAGCAACCAGAAGTGTTGAAATTAGAAAGAATCACGAGAAAAAAATGCGTCCGTGAATTTGCTTGCTTTGAGCTTGATCAGTTCGGTTCCTGAGTTCTACTCCTCACCGAAAAATGGCTTTTCTTGACTCATAAGTCGGCTGAACTAAAGATAATCCAAATAACCAAGCAAGCGCTTGATATCTGTGCTATTCGCAAAAACAGGATCGTTCGAAACGTACGGCTTGATCTCTCCCCTAGCCGCGGAGTCGCGATAAAATTCTCTGATATTTGCCAGTTCTTTCAACTCTGGCGCAATGATAAACATCTCATCAGTTTCATACGCCCGCTGCTGTTCGCTCTCGGTCATCAGCTCTTCCCTCAGTTTTTCGCCTGCCTTTATCCCGATCATATCGGTTTTGATTGCTTCACAGTCATATCCGTACTTTGGCGCTAGTTCTTGGATCATCACCGTCGCGACTTCCATTATTCGCAACAGTCGCATCTTCAAAATAAAGACTTCCCCACCTCGTGCTAATTCTCCCACCCTCGTAATGAGCTCGAGAGCTTGAGACATGAGGATTGCAGGCCTCACCATGTCTTCGTGGGTAATAGTGACCGGGCCGCCCTTTGCTATTTGCCTTCTAAATAAAGGGAGAACAGAGCCACGAGAACCCAGAACGTTTCCAAATCGAACACTCGCAAATCTCGTTCCGTGATCTCGATGTTGAATGTTCGCGAGCATAAGCAAGCGCTCTGCGAGGAGTTTGCTTGCGCCGTAAGCAGTAGTCGGTTTAACCGCTTTGCCCGTGCTGGTAAATATTACCTTTTTAACATTCTCGCGCAAGCAGGCGTCAATGACGTTCTTTGTTCCCGTGATGTTCGTTTTGACTGCTTCATCTGGGTTGTGCTCACACATCGGGAGATTCTTGAGCGCCGCAAGGTGGAAAACAAGATCAACGCCTTTAAAGAGGGGTTCAATCCTTTTCTTATCTCGTATATCGGCAATAAAGGTTGAAAGCTCGCTCGATCGAAGATCTTGCTCGAGATCATACACAGCGCCCTCGTTATTGTCGACCAAGAGTAAATTGTGCGGGTTGAACTCTAGCAGAGTCCGCACGAGCTCTGTTCCTATTGAACCTGCCCCGCCAGTCACTAGTATGGTTTTGTTCTCGTAAAATGCACTGATGGTCATGCTGTTCCTTAAACTCACCTTTGAACAGCCATTCAAGGAATACGCGTCTATATAACTTTTTTTTCTAATCGATAGTGGCCAAGGTAGGGCAAAGCTGCATCGAAATCATGACCACAGCCAGCATCTAGCATCAAAGTTGCTTAAGTTCAAGCACTGCGGTTGCTGCCCGATAATAAGTCGCGACTGTTTAAAAGACTCAGCCTTTATAAGCACTACAGCGAGTAGCAACCCAAAGGCTAAAAAAACTTCTGCCAAAGATAAAAAAAGAAAAGCGGAGTGACGAAAGTCACTCCTTTGCAGTTTAGAACTTTCGGCCGGGCGAGACAATTCCTCTCTCACCAGCAGGCTGGAACTCTCGCAGAGCGCCGCGCGCAAACTCCTTCCGCACCTCGGAAAAGTCGAACCAGAGGTTGGGGTCGGCGAAGCACACCTTGACGAGCGGGCTCACGACGAACGCGTCGCCTCGACCGACGTGCGCGGCCTTAGCGATGCCAGCGTAGCCGCCCAGGTGCCCAACGTTCATGGCGTAGTTCGGATAGTTCGGACCACGGAGTTCGTTCGGCGCGCCCTCATCGGACCTTACGGAAAACGTGTCCGTGGATCCGCACTGGTCCTGCAAGTCGTAGCCGTAGAACCCGAGTCTGCCCCACGCGTCCTTGTGGAGAAGCATCGAGAGATACCACCCACTTAGTCCTGCGTTCGAGTTACCGGTGGCGATAGCAGCGGTCACACCGGCTGCGGCCGCGAGCACCGTCGCCCTTTGCGAACCGCCGAAGTGGTCCTCAAGGGTGGTCGGGTACTTCTCGTATTGCTCGATGCCGTAGAGCGTTACCTCGGTAGCGAGGTCGTTCACGACGTCCATCGTCTGCGGTGCCGTTCCGTTCTTCCCGTACTTCTGCGCGTAGTCGACTCCGTAGTAGCTGTAGTCGTCGAGGATGTTGTCGGTGTACGCAGCAGTCGCGTACTGCGTGAAACCCACGCCTCCGGACATGTACGATCCGAGCCATATCTGGTCGTAGAGCATACAGCCCGCAGCGACAACCTCTAGCGACGACTTAACGGGGTCGTCGGGGTACTTTCGGTCGGCTTGGCACATGTCGGCCATGAAGCCGTGGGACAATCCGCCCGGTTCGTTAGGTCCACGGGCACGTCGCGCGGGAAGCATGTTCGCCATCTCGACGAGGCTTGCGTGCTTTGCGGCATACGCGAGGTCAGCTACGGCGGCCTCGCCTGCGCACATGTTGTACGCAGCGATGAACGACATACCGATCTGCATAGCAGACCATCTGCTCGTGTTTCCGCCGTCGCACGTACGCGAAACGATTGTCGGGATGTGCACGCCTTGCCAGAGCGTCTTGCCGATAGCCTTCTTAAGTTGCTCGGCTTGCGCCTTGGGGAACAGCTTGTTGATGTCAACAAGAAACGCCTTGTCGATTTCAGCAGCGAGGTCATCGTCGCCGGTGAAGACTTTTACGAAGCAGTCTTCGACGAGCGCAGGGTGGGTCTCCACCATGTGCTCTTGGACAATGGCCGCACCGGGCATCGTGTGGTTCAGCGCCTCAAGATAGCCGTTGATGGTCTCTGGGGTGACTTCCTTACCGAGTCTCTTGGTGAGCGTTTCGTGCGCTTGATCGAGACCGACAATAACGGTACGCCGAATCTCGTCCCACATCTGTTGCATTGCGGGGTTGTTGACGTAGTGGAGGTCATCGCCTTCGCACATGACGTCAGTCGTAGAAACGTTGTACGGCATAAGTTGCCGCTGACCGAGCGTCATACCTCCGAGGTGGACGTTGACGTTGTACGCGGGTATTCCACGGTCCTTGGCGATCTTTGCGCCCCATTCCTGGAACTCGCGCTTGTCCTTGGATTGGACGTACCCTTCGCGCTTATACGTTGTCTTGTTTGAAGTAGGATCCTCCGCGAACTTCTTCTTCATCGCGTTGAGGAACATTTTCTGTGTTTTTTCAGTAGCCATATTGTTACACCTCTCTAGGCCATTGGCTTGAAGCCCCACATAGTCCGCAGCGTGTGAATCCGCTGGATGTAGGTGATAAGCTCCTTGTCAGCTCGTGCTGCTTCTCCGTCGCTCCGATAGATCGTCGTCCGGCTCTTTAGCTCAGTATCCGACATGGGCTTACCTACGGGGACTGCCTTGTCCAGAGGCCTTCCTACCTGGTCTTTCACGATGCTGACCGTACCGTCAGGGTGCATGACCGATCTCTGAAGCATATCGAACATCATACCGTTTTGGTCCAATCTTAGTGAGTGACCGTGCACGGTACAGCCTCTGACACCGCTTCGAGCGGTATCGAACGCCTCGCTTTCCAGCAGCATCTTGCCGATCTTGTCGAGGTCTCGCTCGCGTGCTTCGATGATCTGTCGGCCCGATAGCGTACCGGGATCGACCCCTCTGAATCGGGTGGACGCCATCCACGACCTTACGTACGGCACCATCGGGGCGAAGTACATCGAGTCAGTAAACTGAATGTACCGAATACGATCCCCTGCGGCCGCTCCGTCGGTAGGCGTCACAAGCTCCCTCATGGGGTCCTCGGGCTCTCCCATCTCTGCTAGTGGTGGGTGAGTCGACGGATACGCCGCTCCAGGCGTGCGGTGGCCCAATATTGCCACGACATCATCATCTGAAACGTCACGTACCTTGTCCAGTGTCTTCGTCGGGTCCAGCATCTTCCTTCTGTTTGCCGCTACCTTTGAAGTACCGGGAACAAATTGTGGCATCTTTTATCAACTCCTTCGTTCTGCGCGTTTATAGTGATTGATACACTTAATGACCTCGTTGAGCTTATCACGCGTGATAGTCTCACCACGAGTCACGTTGGTTACGATTCCTACGATAGTCCCGTCGGTTTGAACGTTTTCGGGCGTTGGCATCACGATGCGCGTCTTCACCCCGATCCTGGCGAAATCTTCGTAGTCAACCTGCGTCTGACTCACCGCAATCGCCGGAATGGCGACAAAGCGCAGAATATTCCGCGCTTTGTAGATTATGTGAGTCTTCACACCCCCGAGGTGAATCACTGCAAGCTTGTGGCGAGCAATTTGTTCCACCTCCTTTGCAGAGAGACCAAACTTCGGCCCGAGACCGCGCGCGCTTTCAGGCGCGTCGGCCGGGACGCCGCTTCCGGCGTTCAGCACGAGCACGCCGACCTGAAAACCTTCGTTTCGCAGGCCGTGCGTAATCTCGCAGATGGGCTTCGTTATGTGTCGTCTGCCTGGGGACATTGCGATCGCGACGATATCAGGTATCCCTGTCTCGGAGATGGTGCCTCGTTGGGCAAGGCCTCCGCCTTTGCCCAGGCCCATCGATTCGCGGCAATCGACAATGTGTGTGGCGCGGCTGACTATAAGCGTCACCTCTCACGGGGATAGATCGAGCAGATCCGAGATTTCGACTTCGGATCTGTCATGCCAAGCACTCGCGTGTCCCTGATTACGCCCCATTTGGCGTAATCGGTCTGCGTCGGACGCGTTCGCAAATACAAGCCGCGGTTAATTTGGAAGCCGCACGGAAGAGTCCTTCTGCACGCCTCCTCGACCTGTTCGATTACGTCCTCATCCTCGAGTTCAAGCCAAATCCTACCAACCTGTACCCCGAGCTCCACGTCCTGTTGCCCCACTTGAATGTGTCTACGCCCTGCGTGCACGTTCGGCGTTCCCTTCGCTGGCCCTTCCGGAACAGCGGGAGCGATCCGAGGCCCGTGCAATATTAAGCGTGCTATGCCGTCGATCTTGGCAATCTCTGTGAGCAACTCCTCAACCGTTTCTGGGCTGAGAAATCTTTCTGTGAATATCTCTATTTGAACAGGAACGTTCGTGTCGGGTACATTCGTATCCATTATGTATCGCTAACCTCCGCGCAATTCGCTTAATTACATGCCCTCCGCTGCTTTGGCAACAGCAGTTATCGGGTCTTTGAATTCTGGTATCTCGCCGTACACTATGCCGATGAGCTTTGACGTTGCCTCGACAGAGAACATCTGCGTCCCCGCGTCAATCGACACGGCTGCAGCGACGCACGGAACCGCAAAGCCCTTGGAGTGTCTCGTCACGATGTGGTTTCCATTGAACACACCGGGTCCGCCTCCGCCGTAGATCGAGTGGCTGAAGAACGAGAACCCGACCGCCGTACCCATAACCTTGCCGAAGTCACATCCAGGGAGTCCCGTCTCGTGCTCGATCAGGTCGTTCGCGTACAGCAGCGTTGACGAAACCGCTTGCGCACCTCGTGCCGCACCGCAGTTCACAATGGTCGCTGCAAGCGTGCCGGAGGCCGCAAAGCCGTTCCAGGCTGCGACGTCGTCAGTCTTCATCGCCTTAAAGCCAGAAGGCCAGGTCACATCTTCCTTAATGACGCCGGCTGCTTTTGCCTTTTCAAC
>JBAULJ010000099.1:0-5858 GCA_049578125.1 Halobacteriota archaeon | reverse complement strand
CTCCGCAACTCTCCCCTGGACAGTACATCGTTAAAGTTGAAGACCCCAACGGGCCGACCAGAACAACTGTTCTGACTGTACAGAATGCTCAGTTGAAGCTGATACCAGCCATCTTCGGACCAAAAGGTACGTCCGACAAAGGACTCATCAATGCAGGGAACTCTTTCTCCGTAGTTACCACAGTGACGGGCAACTGTCGCCTTTGTCATACGACAGATAATCCCACAACGCAAAACCCAGGTGTAGATGATCAAAAGGCGAAAAAAGCTTTTTCCGCCGATTTAAGTCAAATCACGGGACTCCCAAGCGATACTGCTCTTGCGCCAGATTACGTGCATCACCAGCACGTCGATTGGACAGGAATCGCAAGCAAGACGCTTGCCGATAACCAGACGCTCAGTGTTACTGTAAATGGCACTAATCCGGCTGGCAACTTAGTAACCCAATCGACAGCCTACGCTGGGGTCAACAAGGCGGTTAACATACCCCCCACATCAACATACCAAAATGCTACTGGAAGCAGTGCCAGCGCCTCTGCGGCTCAATCAAGTGGTTCGACAAGCAATCCGCTGCCTGGTTTTGAAGCACTTTTTGCTGTTGCTGGATTAACTTTAGTAGCGTACTTGGTGAGTAAAAGGCGATAAATCGCCTTCTCAGTGAGATCGACATCTTCGCCTCCAACCTCGCTTGCAACCTGACTTTCGAGCGTGCCACAACGATGAAACAGCGTAGCCTTGAAATCATCCTCGAGCAGGTGAAAGCTTTCGAATCCCCTTCTGCAGAGCTCGAACAATACAGCACTCCAGCACCCATCGCTGCCAGACTCCTCCACGTCGGTTACTTGCGAGGCGACATTGCCGACAAGCGCGTGGTCGATCTCGGCTGTGGGACCGGCGTTCTTGCGCTAGGTGCGGCCCTGCTGGGGGGAGTTGCGACAGGCGTCGACTCGGATGAGCGAGCACTCGAGATCGCTCGAGCTAACGCACAGTTGCTCGGCGTAAAAGTGGCTTGGCTGAAAAGTAGCATAGAAAGCTTTGAAGGCTGTTACGATACCGTCGTGATGAATCCTCCATTCGGAGCCCAGAAGCGACGCAGCGACAGGCCGTTCTTGCGCAAGGCCGTAGGCTTGGGCGAGGTCATTTACTTGCTTCACAATGCCGTTGTAAACGGCTTCGTAAGGCGCTTTATTGAGCCGCACCGCGTTACTGACGCAATTTCTGTTAAGCTGCCCATTGCACATACCTTTAAGTTTCATAAGGATGAAGTACGATACGTGGACGCGATAATTTATCGAATCGAAGTCGCTCATTAAGTTTCTTGTATTGAATCTGGGACAGGAAGGAAAAGGGTAAGAAATGACCGATATAGTCGTTCCAGGGGACCTTATAGGTGCTTCTGAGGAATATATAGCAGGCGAAGGAACCTATGAAGAAAGGGGCAAGATATTCGCTGCAATAACCGGGAAAGTTGAAATCGACAAGAAAGACCGATCGGTCCGAGTGCTACCTGTGATGAAGACCCCGCCCGTTCTAAAAACGGGTGATATCGTGGTCGGGCGTATCGTCGACCTCAAGAACGCTGTAGTCCTTGTCGATATTGCCAGAATAAAAGGTCAAGAAAACCGCGAAATCGCGAATGCAGATCAAGGTGCTATTCATATTTCAAACGTTAAGGATTCGTACGTTGCGAAGCTAGACACGGAGTTTGACCAGCAGGACATCATAAAGGCCAAAGTCATAGATGAAAAGAGCTTAAGACTGAGCACCGTTGAAAAGGATTTGGGCGTGATTAAGGCGCTCTGCTCGAGATGTCGAACGCCGCTCCTGCGGAAGCAAAACAAGCTCGAATGTCCAAGCTGTGAACGCATTGAAACGCGAAAGATCTCCGAGGACTATGGAAAGGGTATAATCTAGTCTTTGATCGACTGTTTTTGCCCGTATATTCTCTTTAACAGGAGCTTTTCACAATGAATCTCAAGATTATTCGCGTCACAGAGGACGAAGCTGAGATAGAATTTCTTGATGAGGGCCACACATTCTTGAACGTCTTGAAATACTCGCTCCTTCAAGACCCGCACGTCGAAACTGCTACGTACGACGTAAAGCACCCGATGATAAGCAATCCAATATTCTATATAAAAACAGAATCCAAGGATCCCTTGAAAGCGCTGCGGGAGGCGTCATTGAGGCTAAAAGACGAGTTTGAAACGCTCTTGGGACTGATTCGGCTGAAATCTGAGGAGCTTTCCTGAGGACTGTCGTCAGATCGATGAAGCACGTCACGCTCGATGATGGGACAACTGTCGAACTGAAAGTCGCACACAAGGATGATTACGACTACGGGAGGTATGAATACCTATACGCGTGGCTATGTCAAGTCGACCAGTTTCTTGCAAAGCAATATAGGTTGGAGGATCTCGTCGACAACAAGGCACAGTGGCTGCGCAACCTCGACAGAAACAGGATTACGTTGCTTGGTCTCCACAAAGACAAGATCATAGGTTCTGCGACACTGATCTTAAACGAACCTCAATCACGAGCTTCTCACGTCGCGTCTTTTGGCATAGCCGTTCATCCCGATTTTCAACGAAAAGGTCTCGGCAAACAGCTGATTGCCGCACTGGAGCAGACCGCTCACGATCGGGGAATCAAGAAGATAGAGGTTAACTGTTATGAAGGAAACGCGGCAGCTGCACTGTACCGGTCCTTGAATTACACCTATGAGGGGAGAAGATTCAAGAAAGGACGACTGGACGACGGCACCTACGTCGATGAAATACTATTCTACAAGTTCATGAACCCTTTTTAGGCAAGGCGAACAGTTTATTGCCGCTCTGACAGCGCTCTTGCTTCAGCGCCTAAGATCACATATAGCGTCTCAAAAAAGACCTTGCGTTCAGCAAGCGTTCTCACAATCTCAAACTGCGCTTTCATTCTCTCCGTGACTTCTCTGTAGCCAGTGATCGAAGAGATCGTCATAAGCACCCGCCCCTTCTTGGTCAAGTGCCTGTCAACTTGTGAAAGGAAACGCATTATCACTTCCCGACCTGAGGGGCCCCCGTCCCAAGCCCGAGTCAGCCAGTCACTCGACATATTGGTGTGCGTAGGGAGGTAAGGCGGATTAAAGATGATTACGTCAAACCGATGATTTAGATTTGCAAAAAGATCGCCCTGAATCGCATCGACGCCGTTCAAAGTGGCATTTACGACAGCTTGTGGATTTATGTCAGTCGCTATCACGCTGTGAGCCAAGCGTGCGACAATTTTAGCGATTAATCCGCATCCCGTGCCAACTTCCAAGACCGAGCCGGTGGGTCGCACCACGTTTAACGCGGCGTCGACGAGCAGATACGTATCATCAGACGGCTCATAGACGTTGGGCAGCACATCTAATTGCTCTCCCAGATAATACACTTTTTGGGCTCTCTTAGGGATGTGTAGTGCGACAGCTGCCCGTTTTTGGCTCATCAGACTATGCGCGTTTCGCTCCCCGTGTTTGTAGTTGACTCAACTTAAAAAAATCATCCGATAACGTTGCGATTTCTTCAGGGGACAGTTCATAAGGTCGACGCAGTAGGCAACGTGGAGGAAGCTTCGCAATGAGTTGGTCCGCAGCTTGCACGTTGAGTAGCCGTGCTGCTATCTTAAGTGCAGCTTTAAGCCGCTTGCGTCTCTGCGTAAAAAGCGCGCGAACAAAGTTGTGGAAGAAAGCCTCATCAAGTACGTCAAACCGTGGTTTTACCGGGATTAGTTTGACGATAGCCGAATCGACGCGTGGTCGGGGAATGAATGCGGTGCTCGCGACGCGCTCCAATACCTCAACTTGTGACTTGTAACTCAGGCAAACTGTCAGGCGGCTATAATTCTTTGTGCCCGGTGTTGCCACCATCCGTTCGGCAAACTCTCTTTGGTACATCAGAACACCGCACACGAAAGGATACTTTAGTAGCTTAAATGTGACTTCAGACGAGATCCGATATGGCAAGTTTGAGACCGTTTTGTCAAACGGTGGGAACTCAACTCTTAGAGCGTCTCCGTGGAGTACATCGACGCCCGGTATTGTGCGGAGCTGCTCAGCTAGTCGCCAATCCGCTTCAATGACTGAAAGCTTGTGGCATCTTTGTGCGAGCTTCCTTGTTAAGCTCCCGGTACCTCCGCCAATCTCCAAAATCGTCTCAGTTGGTTGAATGTCTGCATAGCTGAGGATCCTGTCAATAATCTGGTCGTCTACTAAGAAGTGTTGACCCCACTTAGCCTTGTGATCTCTTCGATTGACTTCACGGGGCATTGAACGCCTAAGCCGTCGCGCGTATCCTATTTCGCAAAAAACTTATACTTCGCGTGTTCGTCTTTGAGTTCTTCTTCTATCCTTTTCGCGATTACTTTATCGGGGTGATATAATCCTTTGACTCTGTGCGAGATATCTTCGAAACTATCGAAGGGCTTTTTTTTGCGTTCCGAGAGAATCTGCCACATCAGCTTCTTACCTACACCAGGAAGAAGCGCCACGGTGTGTAGACGCGTTGTTATGGGCTGCGCTTCGTTGAAGAAATTTACGAACCGGGGCTCTTGCTCTTTGACGATCATTTCAAGCGCGTACGGCAATTCCACTTTCGCGCCGTGGGTGAGCTCTTTGTAGCTGACACGCCTTTTCACGTGATCAATCTCGCCACGCTCCTCCTCTCCCACATAAAGGCGGTCATAAGATTGCGGAACGTAGTTCTCACGGGGTATAAGTTCGAGGAGCGTAAAGTTGTCCTCACCGACGACGTGCACGATAGGTTTCTTCTTGTAAACAGGATGGGGGTCATCAGGGTGCCCGTGCGGCAAGTAGTCTAACACGCGGACATATTGCTCCCTCTCTCCTTTCATCTTCCTCGCCTCACGCCTCAATAAAAGTGTGCGATAATATCGAGTATTTCGTCGAGTTCCGCCTCTGTAAGCGAAAATCGCTCTTTTGCGTAGATAGACCGAACCTCATCCTTAGATAGTGGTAGGATGTCGGCAATTCGAATTGCTATCTCCTCTTTCATTTTTTCAAGGTTCTTCAATTCGTTAACGAGTTCCCTGGATTGCGATGCCGTGAGTTTTGCGAAGGTATTGACGTGGTCGAGCGCCCGTCTGAACTCATAGGTGAACTCTTCTTCAGAGCGAGGGATTGTTAGTTCAACGAAGATCTCTTTGACCTCAGAAAGCGTCAGTCTCTCCTCCTCTAATACGGTCTTTACTATCATTATACCTGCTTCTGCGCTTTCAAATGCTGCGGACGAGCCATTATCGTTTTGACAGCGTTGCCGTCTGTTACCTCAACCACGTATGCTTTGCCACGTTGCTCCACTACCGTGCCAGTCCTGCCATGGAATTTTGGATTCGGCATCCCCTTGTGCACGCTTGGGTCGAGGTCGATATGCACTTTTTGTCCCGATTCAAAGCTCCTTATTGCGTGACTAACGGGAGCGATGCCCCGTTCACGTATAGTCTTTTTCAATTTGTACCGCGTCTTCCTTCGCTCACCGTGTGACCTTGGCATTAGAGACCCCCTCCAACTTCTAGAACATCAAGCTCTTCGACTTTTGCATCTACGCCCAAAAGGGCTGAAAGGCTCGGGGTGGTGCGTTTGTTGTCCCCAGATATCAGTTCCTTTACGTAGAGTCCACCCTCACACCGAATTACTATATCTTCTCCTCTCAGTTTAGCCGAATATACTTTTTTGATGCGTTTTAATTCTGCACGACGATGAACCACTCTTTGAGGTGTGGTTTGTTCAACGTCCCCCTCAAGTTGCAGCAAGGCTTTTTGCAGCTTCTCCGGTTGGATCGGATGGTCGTATGTCACTTTAAGCCTATAAACTTTATCCGA
>JBAULJ010000098.1:0-3344 GCA_049578125.1 Halobacteriota archaeon | reverse complement strand
TTCGGGCGTAAGCCTCCTTGTGATTGACGAGGCTGCCCAGGTCAACGACGACCTGTATTATAGCGTCAGGCCGATGCTCGCCGTCTCACAGGGACGCATTATCCTCCTTTCAACGCCGTTTGGGAAGCGTGGCTTCTTCTTTAAGGAGTGGTCCGAAGGTGAGGCCTGGAAGAAGATCAAGATAACGGCGCACGAGTGCACTCGTATCTCGTCCGAGTTCCTGGAGGAGGAGCGCTTAGCGCTGGGTGACTGGTGGTTTCGGCAGGAATACCTCTGCATCTTTGGCGAGAACGTTGCTGCATTTTTCAACTACGAAGAGGTTATAGCCGCCATAACCGACGAGGTGAAGCCGCTGTTCGGTCCGAATGGGAGGTATGGGAGGTTTGAGTTTGAAAACCTTGACTAATGCATCTAAACAGAAAACGAAACCGACCAAACGTATTACATATTACATGGGAGTCGACCTTGGCCAGGTCCAAGACCATACTGCCATCGTCACCCTTGAGCACGTTGAGATTGAGATTGAGAGATCAGACAAAACGAACGAGCATAAACACGAGTGGCACCTGCTAGACGCGACAAGGCTCCCCCTGAGGACGAGTTACCAGGACATAACGAAGTATATTAAAAACCTCATCAGGCTGCTCGAAGGCGATGGGGGCCGCGTCATTTTGGTCGTCGATGCCACCGGCGTGGGAAGGCCGGTTATCGATTTGCTCAGGGAGATGGGGTTGCAGCTGGTGCCGGTAACTATTACGGGGGGGCTCAGCGAGACCTACGATGATATTATTGCGGGCTGGCGGGTTCCCAAGATAGAGCTAGTGAGTGCGGCTAACATTATGCTGGGGAAAACGGAGCTGAAGATCGCGCGAGACATCCCGCTTTTGGACACGTTGCTTTCAGAATTTCAAAACTTCGACGTCAAGGTCAACAGCGCAACCGGGCACGCTTCATATGAGGCCTCCTCGAGGGAAGGAGCGCACGATGACTTGATCCTTGCGCTTTCGTTGGCGTGCTGGTTTGCTCTCCAGAAGAAGGACTTCGTCAACCTCGACGAGGTCGTAACAGACACCTCAGAGGGCGCCATTCATCCAGAGGATTATTACCGCATAGGATGGGTTCCTAACCGGGACACCAAGGAGGGCGCCCTTGCAATCTATAACGTCGGGCACGGCTCAGTAATCTCGTTCCAGCGTTTGAAGCATCAAACGGTGCAGGATCAGATAGAAATGGTCTTCCGTATGGCACAACAGTACGAAGCGGCAGTCTGGGCCCAGGCCGGGACAGACGATGCGATCCTCAGAGCGCTGATGAGACGAGGGGCCGCTGTGAAGCGGGTCGACGTGACCCAGGAGAGATGGACATCAGCATACGAGAACCTGTTATTGCTCATAAGCTACAAGCAGATCAAACTGCCAAGGAATCCCGGATTGCTCGCTGACATCGTGGCAGGGCAGAACAGCGCAGTTCGAGCGCTCTGTCTGGTGACCTACAACATTCATCCTGAGATAGAGGCTAAGGCATATCATCAAATTCGTAGCGACGTTCACAGCTGGTTTAAACACGGTGGTGGAGGGGAAGGAGGATTTTACAAGGACGGAAAATATTACAAGAAAATTGATTTGGATGACTATGGAGATGATGACGAGTACGACTAGTACGATTAGAGAACAGGGTTGCAGAGGTTGTTACGTCGCAAGTTATCCAAGAATGGTCTCATTCTCGGTGTTGTGAATTGGATGCTATGATCGGTCCGCGCTAACGGCGTTTTGAAAGAATGCAGCAACATTTTTAGAGTTATTTTCACCCAAGAATATTACCACCACTAAGAACTCACCTTCGACAAGCAATGTTACCAAGATGCAGATCACCAAGTGTTCCGTAAATGCGCCCAAGTTAAGATCAATAGGCCCAGAAAAAAGAAAGTGGAGCAGAAAGCTCCGCTCGTCAATTCATTCGCGCGCACTTCGTCTATGTAGCCATACGGACTTTCTGTCCGCTACAAGAGTGATTTGTACGCGTACTTGAGGTCGTAGTTCGTGTTGTCGAAGTCGCTGATAACGGGCCAGCGCGCTGGGGTGGTCTGGAGCGACGTGTAGTAGCCTTCGGGGTCCTACGCCCAACTGTTCCAACGTGCCGAATTCTTACATAAACTTATTTACTTGCAAGAGGTCGTCATTGGTCCAGTCGTTCTAGCTGATACCGGGGCGTCCGAGCATGCCTATTTCTATAACGGGGTGGCGCAATTTAGCAGGAGCCAGTAAATGCTTAAAAGTAATCTATAAAGCGCGGCTTACGTGTTTTTGAGATAACCGATATGACTAGTGCGAGGAAAGGAGAGCTTGTCGTTCAGCGACTCGAGTCGCTATTCGGCAATATTAGGTTCGAAGACGATTATTGGCGAGAACGAAACGAGCCTTTTTGGTTGATCGCAGCGACGATCTTATCCCAGAATACCTCCTCAGCGAATTCCGAAGCAGCCTTTCGGAATCTTTTCTTCAAGTATCAAACAGTTGAAGCCGTCTTTTTAGCAGATGTTCAAGATATAGCTCACGAAATTAAGCAAGCCGGGTTGTACGAGACTAAAGCTATAAGCATAAAGACAGTGGCCAGCGAAATAATGGAAAAATACACAGGCGATACGTGGTCTTTAATCAGAGGCAGTTATCAATCTGCTAAAGAAAGGCTCCAGCAAGTCAAGGGTATCGGGCCAAAAACAGCAGACGTGGTCCTCCTTTTTGCTCGCGATTTTGAGATCATCCCCGTCGACACACACGTTTTTAGAGTTTCGCGACGAATCGGGCTGGCTCCGCGAAAAGGAGGTTATGAGGCAGTTAAGGCGGCTTTAGAAGATGAAATACCGCCTGGAAAACGAAAGTTCGCCCACATGGCTCTGATTAGACTAGGTAGGGAAATATGCGTCGCGCGGCACCCGCAGCACTGGAAATGCCCGCTTACAGATTTGTGTGACTACTGTCAAGAGACGTCCTGCAATGGGAATTGACACTCGTTAAAGGTTTACAGAAATCGAACCGTTTCAAGATTCATTGGGCTTCTGGTTTCGATTTTGAATTTCTTGTATATTGTACTCGCCAAATCCATGCACTTGTTTTCTTCACCGTGGCTCGTGATAATCTTTTCTGGCCGCGGGTTTAGTCGCTTCACGTACTCGATCAGGTGTTGTCGGTCCGAGTGCCCAGAGAATCCATCAACCGTCTCGAGATTCAAATTTATTTGCATCGTGGCCGTTTTGCCGTTGTTTGAAACGGGTATCTCTTTCCACCCTTTTTGTATACGCCGGCCGAGCGTCCCTTCTGCTTGATACCCGACGAACACCAAGGTGT
>JBAULJ010000097.1:0-8332 GCA_049578125.1 Halobacteriota archaeon | reverse complement strand
AGTGAAAGATGCGCTATAGATTCCGACGTCTGTTGTCAGATAGCTGTTAGTCGCGGCGCTCTCGTAGTCTATTTTTTAAACGCCAACTCTCGTTATGGTCCTGTGTCTGAGTGATTGCTTAAATGGCGTTACGGTCGTTCATAGGCCCAGCCGTACTCGTGCTGCTGATGCATTCGCATTCGTATCCCGTTTATGATCCGTCGCAGTTGTTGCCGTGCGCTGTCTGGAAGCCACGCGTCGTGCACGCGGTCTTGCAAATACTCGTACGCTTCCCAAGAACGCGAGCACTTACGTAGCAGCTTTTCGGCCGCCATATCACTATAGTCGTTTTTGTAGTCCGCTAGTTGCACTATAAGGTCATCGACTTCCACGCAATCGCTGTTCATAGCAGAAAACGAGCTGTGAATCTAGATATTTATTCGCTGAGAGCGGCGCGCAAGTAGTCTAAATTTCACCGTTTGTGAATCTCGTCGACTCACGCTCATGTGTGACACGGACACGCTGTCACGTTTTTCCACGAAATCGCTGCCTCACGCGGCCTTATGAAACCACTCTGTGTAGTCTCGATCGGAGATGAGCGTGATGGCAACAAACGTAACGACCATAAAAAACGGGGCCTGCGTGTATGGCCTTCGTTTCGGCTGCGTGAACACCACAAACGATCCGAACTGCAACAAGTGCGCAGAGCGCCTCGCCCACGCGGTGAACAGCGTGCTTCGCCCCCGACACATAAATCAAATGAAATAACGCTGTAACCCTCGCAACAAGCGTTTTCCTTTTTATTAACGAATGCGGCACGGCTGCAATAAGCTCTCTTGGAAATAAACGTGACCACAGCGTTTCAAGCGGTCTTAGGGTGCTCTTGCCCACATCTTTAAGGAATTTTTGAACGGCAGCACAAAAACTGAACGACAAATTGTTAAGGCGCGTAGGTGCTATCCCATAGGTAGTGGATCTTCAGCACTTCTGGTTCATATCTAGCGGAGATTCAAACTAAGAGAGAGCGTGCTAGGCTAAGCTATCGCCAGCCGGTCACGGCGCAGATGGTAAGTATTGAAAGTCGCCGACCCAAACGAATTGGTCAATCAGCACAATCAGTTTGCCTGGAGCTCCTACCCCGTTACCGGTAGTATAAACGGCATAGGTAGTCGTCGCGTTCCCTTTTGCGCGCTGGCTCGCTTCGGGACTGAGTTTGCTCGGATAAAACGTTGCTACTAATCGATAACCAGCGTTGTGACCGTTGACGTATGTCGTCGCTTCGTCAGGAGAACCGAACCTCATGACGGTGACGTTTTCACTATAGGTGATGTTTGCCGCGCTGGTGCTAGACGCAGCATCTGTCCACGCATCTTGTATCTGAGCAGAGGTTCCGTTTATCGGTGTTACTAGCCAGACAGTCAGATTATTTGGGTGTTCACTCTTCAACGTGGTATTGTACTTCTCGATGTATTGCGCAAGCTGCTCACTAGGTGGCGTCGCTGGTGAAGTCGTGGTCGTCTTCGTCTTCGTACAGCCGGCCATGCAGAGCGACGCGATCATAAGAAACACAACGACCGCTGCTACCTTTTTTCCCATGCGTTTCACCTTGTTTAACGTCCCCTATTGACAAAAAGATAAATCAACTTAGTAAATACGCGAGAAACAGCTTAAGCCTTTCTAGTTTGCTGAACTCAGCAGAGGTGTCGCAACGTTTCTTTTTCGCGAGCGCATATAGTGTGATACCTACAGCAGGCGCCGGCGTGCGAGGTCATCTACGATACAAAAAGCAAGCAACTAGCTCAATTTCACCCGCAATCGCAAGATAAAGAATAAGAGGAATGCAGACCACGTTGCTTGCAGAAGGAGGTGAAAGAGATGAACGAAGAGAACTGCGCGCGATGCGGCACTCCCGCGTCACCAGGTGCTAAGTTCTGCGAGAGCTGCGGTGCACCGCTCACACGCGAGGAAGGACAGCCGCCGCGAGCTGTGCGCACTCAAGAGCCAGCGTACGGCGCCCCTCAATACGCGCCTCCGCCAGGATACCCGGCACAGCGTGGACCGAGCGCGACTGCACCATTTGAGGGGGTTTCGATTCGATTTGTGGCGCTACTCATTGATACCATTATAATCGGCGTTATATCCAGCATCTTGACTGCTCCTTTCTTTGCTCTCTCCCTCACGCGACTCGCAACACGGGCCATCTTGTTCGGGCCAACGATCGCTTCACGCGTGCTGATCGTCCTAGTAATCTATTTCCTCTACTTCACGCTGCTCGAGGGTCACGGTGGGCAGACTGTCGGCAAAAAGGCAGTCAAAATTAGGGTTGTTAGAGAGGCGGACGGCTCACCCATCGACTACGGAGAGGCTGCAGTACGGACGCTCCTTCGTATTATCGATGGACTGTTCGCCTACCTCATTGGGGCAATCCTCATCTGGTCATCGGACAAGAAACAGCGTCTCGGCGATCGGGTCGCGCATACTATAGTCGTAAAAGAGTAATAGAGCGTTATTCCCTCTTCAGCTCGCGCGACGGGGGAAAGGAGCTGCGGAGGTACTTCTGTAGCTGCAGCTTGCCTTGTAGCCATGCTGGCCGTGTCTCGCGCTGCGTCCTGATGGCGCGGATTTGCCGGCGTTGGAAGAGCTCATTTTGTTTTGCACGGAATCGCTTACCGTGCGATTAAACGACTTTGTAGCGCTGAAAAGCGCGATATGGGTATGCGCGTCGTTTGGTGGGGTAGTATCAGCGCCGGGGGGTGATGATCCGTAACAAATACCCGAGAAAGACCCGCTGCGTTCGTGCAACTCGGGATAGCACAACTTCCGTCGAATAGAACGTCGCTTTGACCATTTCCCTCTCGCTGTGCGGCGAATAGAACGCATAAATGGGAATTCCTATCGCGATAGTAGCGAGCCCAAAGACAACAGTTGTTATGCCGCTTTCGAATATCAGAAGTGCAGACAAGAGAATGCCGGCAACGGGAACGATCGGCCCTGTCATCTTTTCAATAAGGGTGCGGCCGGCTTGAATCCGTCCTCGCTCTCGCAGCGCGAGAACCACTGTACTGGTGATGAGATACACGAAAGCAAGGTTGAAGGTCGAAAAGAGGATCAGCTGACTCAACCCCCCGAATAGTGAAAGGCCGAGCGCGAGAATGGCTTGGGCTATCAGGCTTTTGTAAGGCGTGCCGTACCTCGTATGAAGGTCACTAAAGAAACGTGGGAATAGGCCGTCGAGTGAGATGGCGTAGGATAGTCGGGATGTCGACAACGTGCCTGATTCATCAGACCCCGAGACTGAGATAAGCGCGCCGACTCCAAGTATCAGGCCACCGATAAGTGCGAGCGTAGGCGTTAGTGAAAAAACGACGCTCCCGGCAGTGGCGAGCGGTGCAGTATCGAACTGGAGCGCCGTCCAGTTGACGACGCCAATGATGACGAAGTTCGTTAGCAGGTAGAATAGCGTGACTATAGCCATTCCGACGATGATCGCTTTGGGTATGGTGCGTGTCGGGTTTTCCACCTCGTTTGACGGTATGGCCGCGAGCTCAAACCCCGCGTATGCCCAGAAGATCAAAACGAGCGCTTGGCCGAAGTGGCTGAAACCGAGCGGGGCAAAGGGCACGAAGTTTGCGCCCGTTTGCGCGGGATTGAACCCCATATAGATAAGCCCGGCGACGATCAACAGGAGCAGCGGGCTCAGCTTCGCAATCGTGAGAACGTCATTTGTCCGTCCCGCGAGCTTCGTTCCCCGTACATTCACGTAGGTTATCGACGCGATGAAGAGCAGCTTGACGACCGCTCCTTCTGCAAAGGTAAGCGACGGGAAGAAGAAGCTGAGGTAGCGAACGAAGGCAACGGGAAAAACGGCGAGCGCTGCCACCTCGGCAAGCCAGAGCGCCCAGCCGACGACAAAGCCTGCGAAATCTCCCCACACCTCCCGCGCGTACGCGTATGCCCCGCCGATCTTCGGAACGAGCGTCGCGCATTCGGCAAAGTTGAGCGCAATGATAATGGCGATCACTCCGGCGGCAATCCACGCAACAAGGCTTGCAGGCCCGAGATATTGGCTCCCCAAGGAGGCAACAACGTAAATATCGGCGCCGACGATGGCTCCGACGAGTAAATTAGTGACGTCAAAGAAAGTGAGCTTCTTGGACATTGCGCGTGGTTGCATGCAAGAAGTCTAGGTGCTAACCAAATCGATGACCTGCGCGGTTAATACGGACAAGTTAGAACCAACACGTCGCGATGCCTCGCTTGCCTACGTGTTGATTCGATGGTCCTAGCGACGCGCTTGCGTGCATTCGAGAAGAGCGGAGGCGATCGGGACTCGGGTCGGCTACTCACCCTTTTTTTATGCGCTCCAGTGCTTTTCGTGCAGTGTCGTGAACAGGGGCGAACTCATCTCGCAAAACAATCGCCTCCAGAGCGACTTCCGCCTGAGAACCTCCTATCTTGCCGAGCGCATCAGCTGCGACCAATCGAATCATGGTCTGCTCGCTGGGACTGTTGAGCAGTCGTATCAATTGATCGACCGCATTTTCGTCTTTCAGCACTCCAAGAGCCTCGGCGGCGCTCCACCGAACGTTGCTGTAATCATCTTCCAGTGCTTGAGCGAGGGGCCCTGCAGCTCGAGCGTCTCCTATCTGTCCCAACGCCCACGCAGCCCGCCAGCGAACATCTGGATCGTTGTCCTGCAAGGTCCGAATAAGTGAATCGATTGCGTCCGCATTTTTTAGCCGTCCAAGCGCCCATCCTGCTCGCCACCGGACGTCACGATCTGCGTCATTCAGCGCATTTATGAGGGGCACCACCGCTAGTTCGCCGATGATTACCAAAGACTCTGCTGCGCTCCACCGAACGTTGCAGTCACTGTCTTTCAAAGCCTTCATAAGGGCGTCCACCACCGTCGCAGTCCTTGTCCATCGAAGGGTGCGTGCTGCGTGCCATCGAACGTCACAATCATCACTTTTGAGTTCCTCAACAAGTGCGTTTAAGGTCTCCATCTGCGAGTCCTCCCGTGACATTTCGTATGTGCGCGATGGCATATATGCTTCATCATAGTCGAGTTCACGTGCGCAGCCACATTCACGTTCGCCAAACGGTATGAGAAGTTGCTGAAGTCGTCACCATCGATAAGCGGCGTCATCATACCGAAAATTGTGGCGCGTTGATACTCCTTACGGCTTGTGCCTCTCTGGCTTACATAGCCCTGACACCGCTGGTGAGCACTACTCACGGGCTTGGCTCGTTCCTAGCGTGCTCTGTCACGTGCGTGATGACGTCCACGACCGTTTTTAGTGCAAGAAATAGCAGTAGGGCGACTTGATCAACGAGAAAAATACCGAGTATAAGCGTGAGCTGCATCGGAATGATTCGCGCATATGGGGCGAACATCACCCCGCCGATGTTCTGCATCCGTCCGCGTTCGCTTTCCCGGTTGTGCAAATACGAGTAGAGGTGGTTTGCAAAAAATAAGGCAACGCTAGCGAGAATGAAATAAGCGCTTCCTACAGCCGCGCCGTACGACGGCACCTCCCAGAACCCGATAAACGTGAAAGCGACGAGAAAGACGAAGTACACGAAATGAAAAAGCCCGTAGTGAAGGGCGAAGAACACCGCCGTCTCCCGTTTTGCCCCTTCCGTCGGGGCAACTGGCTTATCGTTTATGTAGAAGCCATCCGTGGAAAAACGCTCCAAGTCCAGGATTTTGAACACGTTAAACACGCCGATGATGACGCTTTGCGCCCAGTAGATCCATAGTAGCGTAATGAGATTCCAGTGTTCGATAATGGCGAAGGCAATGACAATGACGTTGGACGCGAGAAGAGCGAGCGTTGACGGGTCGAGGAGGGCGCGCCCCCAGCGCGACGATGTGCCCTCCACATCGTCTGGTGCCGGCTCAGCGCGGCGTGTTTCGCTGATCAGAAGCGCCCGCCCGCTACGATCGATTTCGCTTGCCGAATCGGTAATCGAATGGCCTGTGCTCAACGCTAGGCCGCATTGCTCGCAAAACCTGGCACGCTGAGTCACGGGGGCGCCGCAGGCTTGGCAGTACCGTTTGTTCATCCTATTACGCCCCTTCGCTACGGACTATCTCTCGCGCGCAGTAGAACCGAAAATCGCACTGTCTGCATACCTTTTGGTCGGACGCTTCCGGTCATCAGAAGGTAGAGCGCCCGCAATATCAGCACGAATGTTTTCCCTGCGCCAGAACCAGCGATGATTTGCACAGGGCTGTTGGTAGTCGTTATCGCTTCAATCTGATCGCCGTTGAGGTTATAACGGCTCTTGATCTGTTCGATGGTTGTGTCCATCTGCCGCGCTTCGGTCGCGTTCAAACGTTAAGTTTCCTCAATGGTGCCAACATAAACAGTGCTTTCAACACCTAATGAGGCGGTTTCACTCTAGTGCGAATGAGTTTATTATCGGTCGTGCCTGCGGCAAGTACCGATTGTAATCCTTAGCGAGGGCTTTGTACGTAAGCGTATACACGCGTGCGTTCCTCAAAGTCCACGTCTGGTTCACCTTAAGCGTCTCCTCTCGAGCGGTATTTTCGTCGTACTGCACAGGAATTGAACCTCTGTAGATCGCACGAAATGCTGCATGACGGCTCAAAGTCGTGCGTTCTTTTGAGAGTACCTTGAGTTCTTTGTAAGTGCTCGTTATGGCGTCGGCATACCTCTCCGTGACCGTATCAAGCGTCGCGTACGCGTCGAAGCTATCGTCCGTACTGACGGTGACGGCATCGACGGGCGTGTTCTCTGCAAGGTAGACGTAGAATTTTACTGAAGTGGTCTCGCTGTGGTCTATTTTGCACCGCGTTGGGTACGTGATTTTAAATCCACTATCACTTTTAAAAACATTGTTAGCTCCCGCTTCTGCGAGTACCAGCATAGAAGCAATCGAGCGTTGCAGATTCACGAAAACACTTCCTTTCGCTATAATGGCGCGTTATTTGAAGAGACGCCGCTCTAAAGATAAACGTTTACATGCTGCAGTAATCGCCCTGCTTAGGTCCTTTGCCAAATTCTCTGCTCTGTTTGGTTTTTGCCGTGACTGTCGCACGCGGAGTCGGTGGGGATTGGTGCGAAGAACAACGGGCTGTCCCGTTCTCGAATCGCGACGCAGATCGATAGAGGCGTTACCTCACCGCGAGTCGCGGACCTGCGAGCGCATATTGGTCGAATCCAAGGACTTTTTTTTACTCCACTCGTGTCTTATCAGTTTTCGGTTTGGCGGAGCTCACAAGCTCGCTTCTTTACCGTTGTTCATCGTTCGTTGATAAGAACGTCGGCTATGAATTCGACCGCACGGCGTGCATAGTCCTTCGATACGCGTCGAAGCGTTTCAGTATGTGATGTCATAGAAAAAACTGCATTTAAGCCGCTTACCTTCAATATAGGGGCGGCGAGATCGCCTGTTTCGATGTAAGTTGGCTTGTCAAACAGTACACAAATTTCGTGGGCGGGCATCTCAGTCATCTCTGCTAAGTGGTACTCATGAAGAACCTGTCGCACGGTCATAGCAGCGCAGTGCTCATCAAATAGGTGCGTTCGTTCGTCGGTGCCCTCCAGGTTGACGGGCACGGGGACTCCTTCTCGGAGCTTAGGTTTTAGGACTTTTTCTATCCAATCTTCATCAAAAACAGGTGATACGTGCTCAAATTTGGCGACAAAAAAAGTGACGTCATCGTTCATTGTTTCGATGGTGAACGGATAAATCCACACATCAATGCCGTGATGCTCTGCGTAGGCGCGCGCCCCTTTTTTAAACCCGCTTGATGCCAGAAGTATTCCGGTTGGCGGGTCCGGCAGATCGCTCAAAACTTTACGGAGTTTGCCGAGCGCTCGTAGACTGACAGGCTTGTCCCAGTGTCTAGCTTCAATTGCGCATCGGTGCGTTTGCGCCCCGGCCAGAAACTCCCAATAGACGTCGATTTTGTGAGTAGCGGAACTCCCTTCGATTACCTTGTAAGGTTCAACCGCGAAGGTCTGGACGGAATCCTCCGCATTGATCTGGTCAACCAGCTCTGCAACTATCGCGTCGTGCGCTCTGCCCCTGCTGATCATACAGGCGATAGATGACATTCTTTACGCGTATCTAGTTTTCTGTTCGACCCTATTTCTGAGGCTAGCTATCTGTGTTTGTCCGAACGAAAAAAAGAGTCACCCAGTCGCTTGCAATGCCGCCATGAAGGGCTTCACGAGAATAAGAAATGATGCGTTTTTGCAGCATCCTCTCAAAAAACAGGCCCTGCCAAACGAGGGTGTGACACAAACTCACTGTCACGCTTTCATACGAAATGCGTGCATCACGCGAAGTTAAGAAACTTTCCTGCGCGGGTTGAATC
>JBAULJ010000096.1:0-21006 GCA_049578125.1 Halobacteriota archaeon | reverse complement strand
TATAAGCGTAGGGAGTAAAAAACAGGCTCTTTTAAAAAAAGCAGCGCTTTAACGGCGATATTATACTCGGTTTAGGGCAGGTCGGAAAAAAGAACAGTGATTATTCTGGTCTCGATACTCTCAGCGCCTGGCAAATGGCATACGCCGTGAACTCACTGATCTCCTTGTGTCGAGGGACTGACGCGACCTGTTTGTTTGCAGGATTAATAATAAAGCGTGTGTTTGCTGTGATTGGCTAACTCACGAGTGTATCGCATTATACTTCCGTGACCCCGCTTGGAGTGAAGAAGGCGCGTTCCCCCCCCCTCCGAATAGCGGCATTACTGCTGAACGCCTATCTTTTTTCGCCCACACAACAAATCCAATACCTAAGAGTTCACGCTCAGCGTCCACTCTGCTTCGAAAGAAGACAAAAGCCATTGAGCGTAGTTCGGCTCGTCCGTCCAAAATGCCACGATGGGGCTCTCGAGGCAAAGACGCTCAGGTTCAACGTGAAACGAGCTTACGCTTTCCCTATCATCTCCTATGAGCATAAACTTGCGTGGATTGTCATGCGTGTGACGGATATCTGCGCCCGCACCCGCTCGCACGAGTGCTCGCACAGTCTCGACGCACGGATCCACGGCATAGGTGATGCCCCGTACGGATCCTCCTCGCTCCAAAAACGTCTTTACGCTCTCAAAGATGCGGTACCTGACGAAGAGAGCCGTGATGGACTGAGGGGCAAGCCACACGATCGTGCTCTGCGCGGCGTCGATAATAGCGGAGTTGATAGCTAAGAGATCATTTAGATTTGTGACCACGCTGCGAACCATCTGTCTTTATTTTGAATTGGGAGTTTTTAAATGCGCGTGACATTTTTTCATCACGCTGGGCATCAAGTGGGGTGTTGTCAGATATCTGAATTTTAAAAAAAAGAAAAAAAGAGAGGGGTTAGATCCCCTTCATAACGTTATCCCAGTTAAATATCGCACAGAGCCGAAAAACCGTATCATTCAACTCATCGACTTCCTTGCGAAGCCTATCAACCTCGTCCTTGAGGTCGCAAAACTCTCCGAGGTTTTCGTCGGACTCGTCTAGGAACATCATGTGGTGCTCAGCGTGTTTCCGCGGATCCGCAAGATACTGTTCTGCTTGCTGTAGGTGCGATCCGCTAAACCGGAAACTTTGCTCAACTTCAACTTCAGTTTCAATGCCTTCGTTCATTCCATAACCTCCTTGAAATCCTTCCTTTCCCCAATCATCCATCCGGTAATCCAGCCATGCTCGTTAAATGTCTCATACACTTCCCTGATCATCATTAAGACTGGGATTTCATTGTGCTCGCACAGCGCAATAAACGCCTCTTGTAATACGCAGCGCGTATTGGGAATTGGTGCATCCGCCTCTGCCATTTCTTTAAAGACATAATAGACGTTGCTGAGCATTTCAATTCTGGATTCGATTGTCATCGGGTCCACTTTCTCCTTTGTCTTCTTTCCCGCCACAAACGACGGCGGTTTGGTTTTCGCTGCCATTTTTCACACTTCGTCTAACACTGGGTTAGACGTTATACGAGCGATAATCCCTAATGTATTTATACGTTGCCTTTTAATTATACGCTAAAGACAATTAAAAACACGTATTAAGGAAGTGGTACACTGAACAAAAACGGGATGAAAAAAGAAGAGAGAACGTCGATATCCGTCTCTAAGGACACGCGAGACCGCTTTATGACATATCTTGCGGAACTCATAGGTGAACGCAAGCGGGTGCTCACGCAAGATGAGGTTGAGAACGTACTCCTTGATTGTGGTGAGGCCGCACTCCAAAAAGAGAGAGAACTGCAAGGGTAAAAAGAGGAACTGAGTAAACGTATCCATCAACACGAGATCCCAAAACGGAGGCGAGGTTATGAGCATTTCATGGCGTCGCGTAACTATCCGAGCCGCTGAAATCGTTGACTCTTATGACACTGGTGTCACACTCCGACAGCTGTTTTATCGCCTGGTCGTTGAAGGATTGATACCGAACAGTCAAAACGCGTATAAAACACTCAGTAAGGTTACCGCCGAACGTCGTCGAAATGGGGGGTTTCCGCAACTAATTGACCAGACACGCGATATTCACCGCTTTGGTGGATTCAGTAGTCCGCAAGATGCTTTGGAATGGCTTACAAGGGAATACTCACGAAACCTCGAGAAGAAGCGCGAACAATTAGGTAGCCAAGCAACGCTAAACGTGGCACAGCAGGTTGTTTCGCCGGGCGCCAACTAAGGCCCTTTCTTCTTCTGTTTTTTAGCCCCTTGTTTTTCCTTAAGTGGTGCGAGTTCAGAAGTACTGCTAAGCTTCGCTAGTTCACCAGAAGTACTAAACTCGAGTTTAAGCTCTTTCCCCTCGACGGATGGCGGATCTAACTTGCCGCCGACCCCGGGAATGACGCGGGGCTTTCGGGGAGGGTCTTCAGGAGGTTTTTGTTGCCCTTGTCCTTCACCAGTCATTGCTGAATCATGCCACCCTGTATGATATAAGGATCACGATAAGACGGCCGACGTAACATACTACACCGAAAAGGAAGCACGATAACATAATCCTAAGCCCGCTTGCCTTAGATTTTACTTGGCGTTCGTTGTAAGGAAGCCAGCTATAAAGATGCCATACCACGTTTCCGTGAAATTCACCCCCTTCCATCTCGCCGGCCATATACTTGTCCCACCACGGCGTAATAGTCGTTTCATACAAATTCCTGATCCAAATAGCTTTGAGTCCGGCTACCGTAGCAGCGACAAGAAAGAAGAGTCCAAGTAAGAACAGGCCAACTGCAATGAAATTCAATGCAGTGTGAGCGCCTGACGCCGGAGGGAGGCCAATAAAACCGTTAAGATCGCTGTTTAATACGACTTGAAAAAGGACGAGGATGGCAAACCCCAAGACGATGCCAATTTTCGCATCAAGCGCGTCCCATTGCTCGGATACGTGCTCATGCTTCCGCATGACCTCATCACTGACATAACTGAATCCTTCGTCGTCGCTTGTCATTGTCCCGTTCTTCTCTTACATCTTTGTTACGCGCGTTCAAATGTCCTCTAAAATAGGGGAGATATGAAAAATAAAGATGCCGTTTTAGATCGGTTGCAAGCGAATCACGCGATTTGCGAAAACTGCTGATCGGTTTTATCCGTCTTGAAACGCTGTTATTAATTGATGGCTAAAAACGGCACTTTTGCATACACATCCTACAGGTCCTTATCGTTGAACCGCAGATACACCGCCGTCGTGTTTATGTTGCTGGCGTGTTCCTTTTGACCTTTCGACAGCGCCTAGCTCATCGTTCCAAATCGTGATTTAAAGGTCGCAGCAGGTTTGAATTTCTAACAGTCGTGAAACTCCATGAGTTAAGGCATGAAAAGTGCATTGCACGAGGATCCCGATTGCTGAAATGCCCTTTGTACCCAAGGGCTCCCTTAGACACAGACACGCTAAGCCGGAGCTAATTGCTCAACAGCTCAGCAGAATGCGCCTGACCGTGGTAGCGGTCCATTGCCCCCCACGTTTTGCAGGGGTTCCTGCGGCGTTCAGCTGGGCCGCTATCTGCCAGTATGAGCTCCCCTGCTCCCGCCTTGCGAGAACCTCCTGGATAACTGCCTGCTCCTCTTCATTCGGGTAAAGCTGACCCTCTTCGGCATCGTAGCCGTAGACAGGCCTGGAGTAAACGCGCTGCTGTTCTTTGAGGTACTTCATTGCGCTTTTGGTTCGTTCGCCTATTAACTCGCGCTCCCACTGGCTGAGGAGGGCGAGCAGGTTCATCATCAGCCTGCCCGTTGCCGTCGTCGCGTCGAGGCTCTCCTCCATGCTGACCAAGGCTACATTCTCTTTGTTTAGCAACGTCATCAGCTGGAGCAGATCGCCAATAGAACGTGTCAGGCGGTCAAGCTTGTAAACAACGATAGCGGCCACCCGCTTGTCCCGGACCTCCTGCAGCACCGCCTGCAAGCCGGGGCGGTTCGTGTCCTTCGCGCTTATGCCGGCGTCTACCTCGATGCCGGCCAGCTGCCAGCCCTTGGCAATACAGTATGCTTCGATCCGCGCCTGCTGGGCCTCCAGGCTCACGCCTTCCTTGGCTTGGTCTTCAGTCGAAACCCTGGCGTATCCGATGGCCTTCATGGTGCCAAGTATGTCATCGGTCTCCATTTCTTCTTAACCTCTCTTTTCTTTCTTTTTTCGAGTCGATCATCCGCTGATAAAAATCCCTTTAGCCTCACACGCGTCGCGCGCGTCCTCCATTTTCTCATCCAACTCTGCGATCGTCGTCACATCGGGAGCATACTTGTCGCGTATGCGACGGAGCTCGCGTATGTCGTTCGTTACCCGTTGACATTCAAGCTTCTTGACCGCTCGGGCGTAAATCGGGAGCTCCTTCTCGTTGAGTTTGAGGTCTTGAGCATCCACAAGCGGCTGACGTAAGGCGCTCGCTTCGTCAAGAATCTCTTTAGCGCCCTCCTCTTTTGCGTTGACAGCGTCGATTATCGCTCCGAACAAAAACCCCTTCTTAATCTCGATCGCGATTTCGGCTTCCGTTGATATACGTGGCTCCCAAGACGGTATTACGTTATCATGTGCACCGCAAAACCTACCGGTCTTATCATCATAAAACTCCAGTCTATCAGAACCCTCTATCGTGCCTGAGTCATCAAGCACGACCTGATATTTCCGACCATCTACTTCAACGAATATTTTCTTGAGTTTGGCTTGCCGTTCTACTTCCGCCGCACGTCCCCGCTCGACTTCTTTTTCAGCCCATTCGCGTCTTTCCGCCTCTCGTTTCTCAACCTCCGCGCGCCGCGTAGCTTCGAGATCCGCACAGCTCACAGGAGGGTATTTCACGGCTTTTGCTTCTTCTTTGCGCAGCTTCTCCTCGTACTTTTTCGCACGAATTGTAGTGTATGTTTCTTCAACTCGCTTCTCTTCAGCATTTACGATACCCTTAACGCGCTCAGCGGTGAGGTCGGGCTCGTCTCTCCTCAGTTCTTCAACTATTGCGGCCACAACGTTCGTGCGAAACTCAACGGCCTCTTCGTGAGTTGTAATCGTTCCAAACCAGCTGACTGGAGGTTTCAACAAGAGACCTTTGCCCTCTTCGATCGGTCGTGGTATAGGTCGTGCGGCTCCCTCTGTTAGGTTCGCAATTGCGAAGTCCCGTTTTATATCATGCTTCTCTTCCAACTCGTCGATGAAGTCAAGATACTTTTCAATCTCAGATCTACTAGCGTCCGAGCGCGCGCACTCACGCCATTCGGGGTCTCGTCGCCACTTCTGGTAAAATTCGACGCATCTAACCATTATGCCTCTCCTCGCGTTCCTTGAGCAACCGCGTGATAATATCGTTGTACGTCTCGCCCTTCCTGCCTAACCCCCTGAGAAGTTCTCTCGTCTCTACACTCACTTGTATGCTGGTGAGTTCTCTATCTTCAGTGATTTTTCTCATGATACTACTCTCTATTACCCTATTACAATACAACATAGTTATAGCTATGCTTTATTATAATACGTTAAAAAAGTTTCCGACTAAAGAGGCTAATAATCTGAAAATCTGGTGACTTCGAAGGTGGCTTCACGTTTACTGCGGCGGCATGAGAACAGGGTTGCAGTGCTTGTTGTGGTGGGGGTAGCTATGTCACGCAGATTTGAGTCGTGTTAGCATCGTTTGTAGACCGTTGCAGTGCTTGTTGTGGTGGGGGTAGCTATGTCACAGCCGTTCGACCATACTCATAAGGCGTCGTCGACGACGAAACAGGCGCCAATCTCACGCAACTATCTCTTCCAGAACCGCCACCCCCGCTTAACGTGGCTTGTCCTGGCGAGCAAACGGTTAGGTGGCAATATTACCGGTTCTTTGCGTTTCCACGTTTCCTCAGCGTCTTTGTCAATATCAGCTTCAACTGCGATACGTCTTTTGCCCGTGCAAATCATTTTCACGATTTTAAACAAACTTTCAAATACAAACTCGATCGCGCATTCGTATTCTCCAGCAACTAAATTGAATTCCAAGTCTTCAAGTTCAGGTATAAGCGCGAGTCGGTGGGCGCTACATGATGCAGGCCGAACGAGCAGTGATCCCCAAAACGCTTTAAATTGAAGGCCAACTGGCTCTCCAGGTTTGGTGATGATACCTCCTTTCTCTGCAAAATGGGTAGGAATAAATCGAAATATACGCTCGTCGCCGAGATGCTTTACCGTAAAAACGATTTCTTTCACCACTGCCGGATTTAGGTTGGGGTTTATAATTACGAAATACACGAGCACTGCTGGGGGGTTTATGGTGCCGGTGAATTTGAAACGGGTTAGCCCAACTGGAGTCCAAGGATCATCTTCCGAAGCCTTAATACTCAGCGTTTCTAGTGGCAATGTCTCGCCAGGAGCGGCTTCCATCCACATCGTTTGTTCAATCTTAATGTTTTTAGCTTCGGGATAGAAACTGATGCTTCGTATAGTCCAATTGCCACTGGCAAATCTCCTCCAAGACCAGTACACGTAGATAGCTACAGCGCCACCGCCGATCACAAAAAGTGAGGCGATCACCGTTATGCCGTAAAGAACTTGATTAACGTCCAGCATCGTGCGGATTGCAAGTGACGATCGAATTTGATTTAAAGCCTAATTTTTCACGTAATTTCATTTCTTCTTTTTCTACCGAGTGTCCTGCTCCAAAAGCCGATCTTGGGCCAGGCACCCTCAACGTGAGCAACCCAGTTTGTTTTGGCAGGATCGATCTCCTTGTCGTTTTTCAGTTCGCCCTTTTTCAATTGATATGGACGCTAATCTAGTTTAAATCCCATCACCCCTGCACGTGAGATTGCGACGTGCTCGGGGCTCACCATGCAGGAGGCTGCAACACTTGCAGCAAGAAGCAGAAGGATGATCACAGCGGTGAGAGGCACAACGAGTCGCTAACGGCTATACGTAATTTCCCGAAAGGTTTACAATTGTAAACGCACGGCCGACAACGGACCTCAAAATGAAGTCAGTATTATAAAATTTAATACTATAAGACTTTATACACTGATTGGAGGCTGTAGCAATGCCAAAAATATATATATAATCCCTAATCTGTTTTTAAATGTAGTTAAATAAAAGCTAGGGGCGATCGCGTGCTCTCGGCGTGGAACCTTGAAAGCGCAAACGACCGCCTCACGCAGTATCACTGTTGCAATCTCCATATATTTAACGATGTGGGGTTTGAATCGCAGTCTGCTGCGTGAAGGCGAATGTCGTTTTTTCCACCCCTAGCAAGGAAGGGGTAAAATGAGCAGACTAACAGAACTTCGAAACGGCGGCGATGACAAAGACGACCAGATTCTCGCCGCGATAGCGCGGCGACCCGGTGCCTTGGCAAAAGACATAGCCGCAGCGACCGGGATTGGCATTTTTAGCGTGAGATATCGCCTGTTGACTTTAGAGGCCGCCTTAGTTGTGCGAAGTCAAAGAACGCGCAATCGCGTGCATTATTACGTACAAGAGATTGCCACTGAAAAAGAAGAAAAAAGCGACGTGTCAGCGCCGCAAAGCAGACCAAATATGGAGAATCACCATGATCTCCAAGAATAGGTTATCTGCGCCAAATGCTTTAAGCGTTTCGACTTTAGAGCGCGAGCTGTGGACGTCTGACGCAGAACGTCGGCAAACGCTGGGGGGGCACGTCAAAGACATTCTCATGGAACAGCAGCTCCGCTGCTGCCTCGAGCGCATTCGCTGGAAACTCGGGCTCTTCGAGAAGTACGGGGTCCCGAACCACGACCGCCCCTATGTTCGATCGCTGAGGCAGTCGGAGAAAGCACTATCGGCGACGCTCGGATTAGAAGGGGAGGAACGGCGTGAGCTTCTTCAGTGAATCTGAGGGACGCTGGGTAGTCCCCGAGGATGAACGGATAGGAGATACGACGGCGGATCTAAAAAGTGTCATAGGCGCGCTCTCGAATCCGACCAATGAGACGTTTGTTAAAGTTGACCAGTTGCTCTATGACTATTTTCATCTGGTCCGTCACGGCGAGACGCGACATTTGTCTAAAAATGCCGAGTGGATCTTAAACGACAGTCCGACCGGGAAAATCACTGTCTCGTTTAAAGACGGCTCGGAGTGGTTCGACGATTGTTATACCGACGAGTTGCCGTTGTGGCTCTTGCTGGCGATTCTAATAGCGATTCAGAGGCGTAAGCCGCTTGGCGATCAAAGCGCGGACGATATAACAAAACACGTTCGCGACGCTGAAGCGGAATTTATCAAAACGAGGCAGCACGCATCGACTAAGGGAATTAAACTGAACATAAGCCGGTTTGCTGATGAGGGGAAAGGATGAGCGACCTTTCGCGATATTGGCCTATCTCCGGACGCGAGGAGATCAACGGAGTTACCTACGAATGGGATATGATCGACAGGGGCCTTGGCACACTTCATTATAGCGTCAATCACGAGCGACTCAGGACGGTTCACTTCAAAGAGACGAGCGACGATTTTAAGGCGTATCTCGAAGAGCGGGCGCGTGAGAAGGCGAATAGCGCTCAGGGCATGTATGACCAGCTATGCGACCGGGCGCTCGAGATCTGCGCGGTCGGCAACCCTCGCGAGTTCATTCTCAATACGTTCAAGACGCTTCACATTGGCGATAACGACACCGCCGAGGGAATCCTTGTCGGAACTATGAACCAAAGCATAGCAAACTCGAAGGGCCTTCAATCGTCAGTTCACGGCGAAAGCGGTTACGGCAAGAGTCATGCGGCGCGGGCCATGCTGCACGTGCACCCGAGAGAGTACTTCATGATAACGTCGTTGACTGACAAGGCTCTTTTCTATATGAATGCTGACGAATTGCGGCCCGGGATGACTATTTTCTGCGATGACGCTGAGATAAGCCCGGGCATCGAGGGCATTATCAAGCGTTCGACGAGCGCGTTTCAAGAAGAAACAGAACATCGGGTACCAATGAAAGAGGGCGGCAAGCTGACGACGAAGACGCTGAAAATACCGCCCCGCATTGATTGGCTCCTCACCTCCGTTGATACGCAAGGCAGCGATCAGTTTGTCAAGCGTCAGATAAGTTACGGAGTCGACGAGACCGACGCGCAAGACGAGAAGGTTATTGCGTTTGAACTTGAAAAGGCCCGGGACGGTTTGCCTGAGTTCCCGGTCACTGAAGACGTCTTGATTTGTCGCGAGATAATCCGACATATTAAAGAGGACGAGGAGCGCGAGGCTCGACTTTTCACGGTTAAAATACCATTTGCGGAGCATATTAAGTGGCTCGATACAAGGAACCGGCGAAACTTGCCTATCTTTATTGATATGGTCAAAGGGTTCGCCGTCCTCAATTTCGAGCAACGCGAACGCGATAGCGAAGGCGCTCTGATAGCGACCATTGACGATTTCAACGCAGCGGCCCTGCTCTATAATTCGAGAGGTGGCTTTCAGAAATTGCACATAACTGAGCGCGAGAAAGAGATGCTTCAGTTCATCATCAAAGCAGGCGGCGAATTAGCAACCGATGAGCTTATGGAAGCGATGAAACTCAGCGACCGGCGTATCAGTCAGATAGGCGAACGACTTACGACACTACTCCCTGGCTTTTCGATTGAACTACGCAGCGTTCACGTTAAAGACCCAGATGACACGGGCAAGAGTACGACGACGCGACGAAATTATTATGTTTATACTGGGGCCGTGACCGTTGACTTATTCGGGTCAGTGGTCTCTCTTGATGAGAGACCACTCGAAGCACTCGGAGAGGCAGTCGAAGGCCACTCGAAGGGGGAGGACTTCGAGCGCAAAGAAGCTCAAAATGAACGCCCGAAGGCAAACAATCCCTATAATAATAATAATAATAATAATAATACACCCGAAGTAAACCTTCGAGTGAGAACACAGGAAGACGCCCATGATGAGTCCTCTCTATACGTTCTCAGAAAAACTTCGAGTGCTCATGACCTAAGTCAAACGGAAGGCACTACTAAGTCTATATCGTCAACGGAGATCGCAGAAGACTTAGAACAAAAACTTCGAGTGCCCTTCGAGCGGTCTCTGAGTGCCCTTCGAGTGCTTCTAGTGAATATTCTTCTCGCTGCCAAGGATGCGGGAGTCACGGTTGAAAGCAAAGGACTCGCTGAGGCAGTAGCAAACAAGATCAAACGTCAGCATAGCGAATGGCGCGATTATGACGTTCTATCGTTCTATAAGAAGCTTGTAGAGAACGATAAAGAAATTCAAGGCTTGATAGCGGATTTAACCGGAGGTAAGAAAGAATGAAAGCGAAAAGCACTGGAAAGCAGCAAAACGAAGCGGCCGACATATCGACCGGAACGCAGGAAACCGAGCCGTCCCAGCAGCCAGTCTTGGCCGAGTTGGAAGCAAGGCTGAAAGCCGCGGAGGCAGAAGCGGCGCCAATTCTGGCGACGATTTGGAAATACGAGCGCGAAATAGCGGCCCTGAAGCACGAGCTGCGTGACGTCACGCACGCCCCTATGGGCGGCGTAGAGGGTGGCGTGCTGATACTGGTGCCAAAGCATGACCTGAGCCCCGAAGAGCGTCTGGAGAAGGAAAAGTCCCTCGCAGAAAAAGAACGACACCTTGCGGAGTGGGAAAAGAAGCTCGGGCCGTCTGAGCCTAAAGACACCGTAATGGCCCTGAACTACCGGCCGGGCCAACGCACGACTGCGAAGGTCGAGAGGCTGCAGCGCCAATTGAAGGATGCGCATGAAAGGGTTGAGGAGCACCTGCGAAAGATCGCCGCGCTCGAAAGCAGCGATTCAGACAAAGTGGCCATGTCTGGATTTTCAGAACATAGTAGCACCCCCAGCAAAGGCAGAAGAGAGCTGCGTGAGTATAAGACGCTCGCAGAAGAGGCCGTTGACCTAGAGATAGCGCGTCAAGCAGCCATCGCGAAGGAACGTGCAGAGCTGAGGGAGCTCATGGGATCCGAGTCATAGTCGTACGCGGCAGGCGCTTCGAAGCGGTTGGATGAGAACCGTGTACCAAATTTGAAGAACATGAGCCTGAAAGTTTAAATTAAAACTGATGCCTCAAAGATGAAAGGCGATTGATTGCCAAATGGAGAGAGGAACATTCGGACCTCTCTGCGCAGAGAGAATTCAATTAACACGAAAGTAAAACGTTACACCCCAGGAGAAAAGTTGACAAGGCCACGCTGCACTATCTGCAAGCTTCCGGGCGCGGAGAGAGACGCGCTTGAGGAAAAGATAGCCTCTAAGGAGCTTTCAATAACAAAGGGCGCGGAGCTCGTGAACAGTAACAAGGCGACACTCTCCAGGCACATGAACCGCTGCGTACCAAAACGCATACGGGAGTCAATGAAGCCCGAACCCGTCGCAGTTGAAGGTTTGAACGTGGTGAATGCTCTAACGGAGTCACGGGGGCGCATTCTCTCAATCTACGACGAAGCGCGGCAAAGTGGGGACCTCCGCGCTGCAATTGCCGCGCTCCAAACCGAAGTCTCCCAGATGTCGCTTATGGCGAGGATCACAGGCCAATTAAACGACGCTCCGCAGGTAAATTTCCTTTTAAACCCCGAATTCGTGCGGCTTAAGCAAATATTGATAAAGACTCTGGAACCTTATCCGGAAGCCCGCGTGAGGCTGTCCGAAGCATTGACAGAGATGATCGCAGACGATGGCGAGGACGATGGCAAAAATGGCAAAGACAATTAACCTGGAGAAGGCGGTCCTGACAGACCTCGCGCTCGCGGTCAATCCGATAGCCTTTGCTCACCGTCTCGGTTTCACTAAGTTAGATGAATGGCAAAAAGAGCTATTGCTATCCACAGAACCTCGGATCTGTGTAAACGTAGCCCGCCAGCTGGGCAAATCGACGATAACCGGTATGCTGGCGTTGCATCACGCTTTAAACAATCCCGGCGCGTTGGTTCTTCTTTTAAGTCCCAGCCAGAGGCAGAGCTCGGAGCTCTATAAGAAAGTCTCAAATTTTTATCGCGATCTCGGCAAGCCTGTTCCCAGTGAGATAGAAAATCTCTTGAGCATGGAATTAATTAATAGAAGCCGCGTGGTATCTCTCCCTGGGAAAACAGGCGACACGCTACGCGGATTTAGCGCACCGTCCCTTATCGTGGTCGACGAAGCGGCGCTCGTGTCAAACGAGCTTTATTATGGCGCGGTTCGCCCGATGCTCTCAGTCTCCCGCGGCAGGATTGTATTGCTCAGCACGCCGCATGGTAAACGTGGGTTCTTTTTTAGCGAATGGGAAAAAGGCGAGGACTGGCTTAGGTTCAAGGTCACCGCTGACCAGTGTCCGAGGATCACGAAGGAGTTTCTGGCGAGAGAGCGGCGCGAACTCGGCGAGAGGTGGTTTGCCCAGGAGTATATGTGCTCATTTCAAGAGAGTGAAGCGGCCCTTTTCAGATATGACGTAATTCAACGGGCGATTTCAGACTTTGATGAACTCGACATAAACCTCGACGATGATGAGGACGAGGGATCCGCGAGTGATCTGAATAGTGACGATCTCAATATAGTTCTCGACTGAGGACTGAAAGGAGGACCAGAGATGCAACCTGCTGAAGAGAAAGAACGACACATTCGCTACTGCGTCGGCGTTGACCTGGGGAAAAAACGGGATCCCACCGCAATCGCAGTCATCGAAACGCGCTACGACGAATCCAATGTTGGGTGTTATGTCGTCAAATACATCAAACGCCTCAGGCTGGGACTGCTGTACGCCGATGTCGCGACGAAGGTTGCTACGCTTGACGCGCAGCTGCGTGCAGATGCGCAGAAGAAGGGCGTACGATGCAGTGTGACATATATCCTCGACTCGACAGGCGTCGGCGAAGGAGTTTCGGAAATGATTATCAACGCCCTTCCGAACGCCGATATCCGCAAGTGCTATCTCACCGGCGGTATTAACCACAGCGAAGAAGGGAGACAAATCAGGCTGCCGAAGACCCAGCTGGTCTCAACCCTCGTCGCCGCGCTCGAAGGCGGCAGAGTACGGCTCACAAAACGTTCAAAGGAAATCGATGCGATGGTCGACGAGCTCCTGAACTATGACATCCACGTGAGCGAAGAAGGGCATGACCAGTACGGTGCCTTCAAGACCGGGACCCACGACGATTTAGTGTGTGCCTTGGGGATGGCCTGCTGGTGGGCCATCTGGAAAAAGAAAGACACGCTCTTGGACAGCATATACGCAAGCGAGGTCTTAGGTGACACCTCAGAGGGCGCGATCCATCCAGGGGACGACTACCGCATAGGGTGGGTTCCCGCCCGTGGCGACCAGATGGGCGCGCTAGCAGTCTATAACGTCGACCACGGCTCAGTTATCTCTTTCCAGCGTTTGAAGCATCAAACGGTGCAGGATCAGATAGACAAGGTCTTTCAAACGGCACAGCGCTACGAAGCGGCGGTCTGGGCTCAGGCTGGAACTGATGAGGCGATACTTAAGGTGCTGATTCGGAGGGGAGCACCTGTAAAACGCGTTGAGATGACCCCGGAAGAATGGACATCGGCATACGAGAATCTGTCTCTGTTGGCTAGCTACGAACAGATTAAACTGCCTAATGACCCAGAACTCTTATCCGAAATTGAGGCGGGTCACACCGGTTCTGTTATGGCGCTTAGTCTCGTGACCTACAACATCCATCCAGAAATAGAGGCTAAAAGGTATCGCCAAATTCCAAGTGACGTTCACAGCTGGCTAAGGGGGATCGACGACAAGGGTTATTACAAGGAAATCGATTTGGATGACTTGGCTGACTATTTAAACGAAGATGAGGATTATTAAAGAAGGATGACGAGTACGACGACGACACTTTCGGGTACTAGTGCGATTAGAGAATAGGGTTGTAGAGCTTGTTTCAACAAGTTTACATTTGTAAAAGCACTAACAACTCTGGAGCGCGCAACAAACCCTTTTCACTACTTTGTTCTTTCGGCCTTCCGACAGCGCACAACTAAGCTTCTCAAATCGCGATTTCCTTTGATTTTTGGTCCCCGTTCAAGACCTGACGCATAACGTCATAGAGTGACGGCATGAAAAGTGCCTCGCACGAGGGCTTTGCTGAAATGAGTCCAATAATCTGATAATCTGATACTTCGAGCCGATGTCCCAGGGACCCACGTCGTCCGACCCGGGGCTCATTCACGATCGCTCGTACGGTTCAAACGCCCAGCCATATTCGCGACTCTGATGCAATCGTACCCCTATCTTTTTGATGATCCGGCGCACCTGTTGCCGTGCGTAGTCCGGAAGCCATGCATCGTGCACGCGATCTTGTAAATATTGAAAAGCATGGCAGCTGGTAGAGCACTTCCGCAACAGTTTTTCGGCGGCCGCGTCCGCGTAATCGTTTTTGTAGTCCGCTAGTTCCAGTAGGAACTCATCAACTTCTGTACAATCACTGTGCATGACAAAGCGTAGTAAAACGTGACCTGAATAACGATTGATGAAGAGCAGCGCGGAAGTGGTCTTTAGATTAAGTGGCCACAATGCTTAGCGCACGCCTCGATACGCCGTGCGGCGATGACGAATATAAAGAACGTCGACCGTTTTTGATGCGTCATTAATCTGGTAGATGACCTGGTAGCCCTTTCACCCTATTTTTATCCGGTACAGCGGTGTCGCCGTCTCGTGGATCATTTTCAAGCGATTTGATAGCCTTAAAAATCCGAAAAACCTGCCTAAAAAACGTATCGAGCTGTCCGAAGCGTAAAAAGCTTAGCTTTGACACAAATAGGTGAAGTAATCATCCCGTTCGTTCGGGAGAGCCTCGTTGCGGCCGCCGCCCATCAGTGCAGTCAGCGGGACTACCTCATGCTGCGGGTGCTGTGGCGCTTGGCTGCTTAAGAAGGCGATGAAGAGAGTGAGGAGCTAAGTAGGTGTTGCATTAAACTCGCTAGGCTCCTTGACCTTTAGCCCAACTAAGTTCTTTTCAATGTGACCCCTATTTGTTATGATGTCCTCACGATCAATGGTTACAAAACAAATGTATTCTTGAAGCTTCTCTTTTTTTACACAATATGAATCGAGTAGAATGCGCACGTCACTTCTGTTATCTATTTTCTTAGCCAGTTCACGCCTCTCTGGTTCAAACTGCCTGAGATCCGCCTCCTCGACGTGATGCTTATGAAACGATATTTCTTCGATTGTGCAGCAGTCCCTGTTTACGCGCTCTATGGCTTCGCTTATTTCCTGCCTTTCCTTGACTGCGTATGTTCTCATAGCAGTAAATTCTATAGCAGCTTGTGTCAAGCGCTGATTGTTCCTTATGAACGAATCGATTATATGTTCTCTCTTTTTCAGGTTCAACTCCTCTTGATTTCGGTCTTCCGAACTCTGGGGTTCTTTGTAAAGCATATCCTGCTGTGTCTGAAAGAACCTTTTCTTGACTCGTTGGATTTCTTTGGCAATAGACAGCAAATTAAAGTTTCCAACTTCCTCACAGCACGCATCCAGAAATTGAGCGATGTAACGTCTGTTATTACCAAGAACTCTTATGCATTCTTCCGACACAAAAGTGCTAATGTGTTTAGTCGCTTCAATGTTGATTAGGTAATCATTAAGACCGCGATGATGAGCATTCCAGTGCAGTTCTGATCCAACAATGATGTTAGTGTCTAAGAAATGATCTTGACGCATCAATGTGGGTTACGTGACGAGCAAGGCGGGACGTGAATACGGTTCAGCAGCAGTGGATTTAACAACGTGAAAACTGTATTCATCGATTTTGGGGATCAGTTTCTCGCTATTCTCTCTTTTGAAGCGTACAAGCCACGATGCCAACTTATTCTCGTAAAATTCATCGTGTCCATCTGGCAAGATACGTACGCCCTTCGCGAAACGCCTCCACAGATTCTCGGCTACTAGCTTTGTGTAGCTAAAGCTCACATTCGAGCTATCGGTATCTCGGGCGTGGTCAAACAGAAGTGAGGTGTATGATGCAAACAAAGAGAATTGCTCATTAAAGCGCTCAAAAAAAGGCTCCAACGGAAGCGCTGCTTCACATTCATAAAGAACATCTTCAAGCGATAGAATCTTTTCAATTTTTTTTGTCCGTACGTGCTGCTGTAATGCTCGGAGGAATTCTATGGTATAAAGCGGCAAGAACTTGCGTGGGGCATATTTCGTGTAGACCTCGTCAATCAGCGGCTGCGGACTGACCACATTGTGGGTTGCTAATATTGTTTCGAGCGTATCGCGGATTTCCGGTTCGAGTGCCTCGTTTGCCGGTGCAACTTTAGAACGATTTAACTCTAGCAGTTTAACACCGTCTGCATCAACCTGCCTGATGCGCTCCGCGCGGGTCATTTGAGTGATACTGTTCGCTACGGTTTCGGAAAAAGGGCCGTATGTGTACCAATAATATGGCAAAACACGTTGTAAGTGTTCGTTCTCAGGAAGTTCTTGTTTCAGTTTGAACAGAATCTTCTGTATCTGCCTATTAGTGAAAGAGCTGTTCGGCTTGGCTAGATATATGTTCACAACAAGGGGAATGATTTCCCTACCAAATTGCATGGTGTTACGCCTAATTGATCGAATTTCGGGTTTATAAAATTTGCTATTTTTTCGCCGATTCACCGTTTCACCTTGTTATTGGATATTTTTTCGCCGTGCTAGCTAGTAATCTCTTTTTCCTTGTGCTTTGATCTTCGTTTCAGACGGTCTCTTGTCCGCTTGCTAAAACTCCCGCATTTTCTATGTCGAACAACATCTCTTTGCTTACATGCTTCTTACCTGCAGCACCTTGGAAAACTGCTTTAAGCGGCACTACTCCAGACATCCCTTCCTTTTTTAGTATATCTGCAAGTGCCCGACTTCTAACTATCACGGTCAAATCTTGTTTTCCTGGAGCGGATGCGTACGGCTCCGCAGGGGGGTCTCGATGATAACACCACTTGGGTAACAAGAGCTGTCTACCATTCACTAAAAGTGTGAACGTGCCAAGTGAAGTCTCTCGGCCGCCGGCGTTTGCTGCGGCAATGTTTATTACAAGCATATCGTCCTCGCTAAAGAACGGCGTCACAGCATTGCCTACGATAACATCTATTCGTATCCTGTGATCCATGTAGCGCGTATATAAGAGAGCGATAAGCGTAATAGTGGATAAAACGGCGCCATAGAACGCAATAATAAGCGTGCTCGTTTCTTCTGCTATAATGAACGACATTACAACTGGATCTCCGTCATCCTTCCTTCTTTTTTCTACCGCCTTCGTTGCAGCCTCTTTCACACAATCATCGAAGTAAGCGTTTCGACCATATATTTACGGTCAATCGACCCTGACGGCTGAATCGTAAAATCGGTTCCGCAGCTGTAAAACAGAAAGCTTTACTTTAGTTGCTTGATTGTAAATAGACAGTCAAACATGGCTCCAGACTTTTGTGCACGTTGTGGTGCAAAAGCAATTCCAGAACAGAAGTTCTGCCATGACTGTGGCGTATTGCTTATTACCGCATCCACTAATATTGTAACAAATGATAGCGTACAGCTTTCTTCAGCTCTTTCATCCACTGCCCGACCTCGTGCTCATTCTTCTGTGCGTGTGTTAGGCATTACTGGCGGCGTACTCGGTGCGCTTATAGGAATTTTCTTTTTTGTAGGGTTTGTATATGAGGCCCAGTTTGTATATGAGGCCCAACCGTATTATGCTGGTTACTACTTTTACGGGAATGTTGGGTCCGATCTTCTATTATTTTTCCTAACAGCCCTCGGGATTCTGGCTTTTTCTATTTTAGGTGCATTGGGTGCTGCTCAAAAGCTTGATGCAAGGCCAACTGTTAATGCTGGGGCTTTGTTTCTAGCCGGTGTTGTCGTTCTGCTCTGTATGTTGTATGCCGGGATTGGGGTGACAACGGGAGGACCGTTTGTTTTTGGCCTTGCACTATTCTTGGTTTTTGCTGGAATTATTATCAGTGTGCTGTTTTTCTTAAGCGGCTATTTTCTCCTCAGAAAACCTGCTAGCTGATGAACAGCTTTTGAAACTTGAGGCCTACTTAAAACGGCGCCCGCTCATAGATTTCCTGCAGGTCCTTATCCTGAAACTGCAGATATACGGCCGTCGTGTTAATGTTAGAGTGGCCCATTAATCGTGCAACAGACCCTCGACTCTCTCTTTTGACACGTTTGGCGTAATGAGCCGCGTCAACCCGTATCGTCCACGAGAGACTTTTCGTGCGGTAATGAGCCCGAGCATGTCAAGTTCTGAAATGAAGTTTGATACGCGAACCTTTGTCAGCGGCTTCAGCTCCCGCGCTTCACAAAGCGCGCGGTAGTTGAGGTACACTTCGTTGGTGTCCATCTCTCGCATGCCCCCCGACACGATCCCCAATAGCGCTATCTTTTCGTGCAGGGGGAGCGTCTTCATTGCCTCGACGATACGATCCATTTCTGATCGTTCCTGCGCTTCCCTGACATCAGCTTCAGTAACGAGACTGCTTCCCTTCTCAACGGCGATTTCTCCGGCGTATTCGAGGAGTGTAAGCGCCTTACGCGCGTCGCCGTGCTCCTGGGCTGCCAGCGCTCCACAGAGCGGAATCACCTCGGTCTCAAGGACTCCTTGCCTGAACCCGATTCGCGCCCTATCTTCGAGTATTTCCCGCAGCTGAAGCGCATCGTAAGGTGGGAAGACGAACTCTTTATTGCCAAATGACGACAGGGTGCGGACGTCGATGCGTTCTTTGTAATTGAGGTCGTTCGAAATGCCCAAAACGCTGATAAAGCCATTGGTTACGTCAAGGTTCTCACGCGCTCGCGAAAGGTTGTAGAGGATCCCGTCGTCTTCAAGCTTATCGACCTCGTCGAAAACAACGATGATTATGCCGTCAAAGTTGTTCAGGATTTTCCACAGGCGGTCGTAATACTCAGAGGTGGCAATTCCCGTTGATGGCACCTCAACCTCTGGCGCTATCACGTTGCATATCCTTTTGAGTATCTTTGTGGTCGTATTGACCTGCTTGCAGTTAACGAAGGTTGACTTTACACGTGCATGCGCTCTACTGACTTCCTGATCGAGCTCAAGGAGCACATATTTCGTGATTGCCGTCTTCCCAACGCCTGTCTTTCCGTAGATAAACGCGTTGTGCGGTTTATCCCCCTTCAACGCGGGGGCGAACAGAGACGCAACCTGCTTAAGCTGCTTTTCCCGGCTTATCAGCTTGTCAGGGACGTATTCGGGTGAAAGGGCGATGCGTTTGGCAAATATCCTGTCTTCTAAGACTTCAAAAAGCCCCATTGTTCTCTACAGAACGCCTCTTCTTATAAAAAAGCTTCCACATGTCGAGACCCCCACCCCTTTGTTTTATGTGGAAACTACAAAAAATGGCAGTTTAGTAATAAATAATATACAAAAAACGGCCGAGGGTATTGGTATCTTTTAAACTTATATAAGCGTGCTTATTTGATTCTGAACGCCGCTAAGCGACCCTTACGATTTTTTCAATCTCCACATAAAATGGAGGGGTGGGTGTGTCGCTTATTAGGAGAGATCGCACAAAAAATAAGTCATCTAGGTGCAGGAACCTCAAGATCGTTACAAATCTTGACTACTAACCAATTGTCAATCTCAGCATGCCTGGGAACCGTTGACGTCTTCTTGTTCGTCGTGTTGTAATACATACTGTGCTTTTTACCCTCAAAAAGAAGCTCGCATTTATGATCTTTCAAATGACGGAGCAGTTTCCGCCGTTTCATATAGCGGGGACAGCTATCTGCTTGCGGGTAACTTTTTGGGGCGGGATTTCTCCAGTTTGTTCTTTTTCAGCCAAATCCCGCTCAGCTAATATACGATTGGCGCGCAACGTAAGTTCGATTGCCTCGCTAAGGTTTTCTGTCACCTCTTCAATGGTTCGCCCCTGCGTATTAGCTCCCGGCAACTCCTCTACGTAGCCGATGTAGCAGCCGTCCCTCTCGATAACAACTCCATTAAAAACCAATGGCGCACCCATCGCCATTTTGTCACCTCATGTCGTCAGTGTCTTTAACTTTACTTTCTTTTTATAAAAACATGTGTCCTGCATCAGTCCTGCACTTTATTGCAGGGACCACGGGCGATGATGCAGGATCAATGCAGGAATCATTTTGGCTCTTAAGCAGCTAGATTTCGACACAAATCGGCAACTTTAACTTTCCTGCATTCATCTGCAGGTGCGATGCTACATCCCTGCAGGGTGGCGTCTGATGATGCAGGGCAAATGCAGGAGTTGTTTAAGGTTATGGCACATTATTCGATCATCGTTCCTGACGATTTGGCGTCACGGTTGAATCAGGAGGCTACTGATCTGGACGTCAAGAAGTCGACATATATCACACAGTTACTGCGTGCGCATTACGAGAAACCCACCAGTGCTTTAGAAGCGCGGATAGATGAACAACAATCTTTGATAGGTTCCCTGCAGTCAGACTGCGCTCAAATGCAGGATCAACTGCAGCAGATGCAGGGCACTGCAGAGCAAGTCCACCTGTTGGAGGCATCGCTGAAAGAAACAGAAGGTGCGCTTACCGATGCGCAGGCACGCAATCAGTCCCTTATGGAGAAGCTGCAGCAGGTCCAGGCATCGAAGGACGTCACAACCACCGGGCTGCAACACGAGATAGAGTTGTTGCGTCAGCAAGTAGCCAGCCTGGAGAGCACCTTGCACACGGAAAGGGGACATCTGTCGGAACTCAGGCAAGACAAGGAAACCCTTAAGAAACAACTTGAGTTGGTGACGCTGAGGCTGCCTGCTCCCAGGGTCGGCTTTTGGTCACGGATATTTGGGAGAAAACAAAAAGAAACAGAAACGGAAGAGCAATAAGCCGCCGTGGGTGTATCAAGGAGAGGATAAAAAAGGCGTGACATCTCCCCGCCCCACGGCGGCCCTGCACCCCATCCTTGGTATTCCTTCAATATAAGCGTAGGGAGTAAAAAACAGGCTCTTTTAAAAAAAGCAGCGCTTTAACGGCGATATTATACTCGGTTTAGGGCAGGTCGGAAAAAAGAACAGTGATTATTCTGGTCTCGATACTCTCAGCGC
>JBAULJ010000095.1:0-1855 GCA_049578125.1 Halobacteriota archaeon | reverse complement strand
CTACAAGACTCTTCGCTCTTTGTTTGATCTTTTCTCGATTGTTTGATACAACGGTAATCGCTACCATCTGCTCAATCTATCAACTCATTAATGCAAGGGTTATAACCTTTTGTTTTTCGTCTGCTTTATGGAGGCTATATTAAGGCTCTGAAAATTTAATCGACACGTTTCTCTTACCTCGCTTTCAAGTCGCAACAGGAACCAAACCGGAAGCCCTGAGTAGGGCGTTCGAGTCGATAAAAAGGGGGCACCGGTCCTACCCCGGTGACACGAACGACGCTTTCGGTTTTGCCGATAATCGTCGTTGGTATAGCGATTCTCTACTTGATATTGGCTAATCGTGATATTTTACTCGTCTCTGCGAACAATACCACCGTCAACGGCACGAAAATACCGCTGTCACTGCAAGCAACTCACTTATAAACACCTTGTTAGGTGTGCTTGCAGGATTCTTGACAGCTGCAGTTGGGTTCTATTTCGGAAGTAGAGCAGTAGCGACACAGCCATCGTCGGAGACCGAGACGAACAACGTGAGCGACCAGCTAAAAACACTCTCAGAATTGCACGACGGACAAAAGCTGACAGACGACGAGTATTACACTCTGAAGAAAAAGCTAATTTAGCAAGTCTCAGGCCCGGTTGGAAAATTTGCCGGCTGGATAGCGACGCGTATGTAGACGAACCACGTCCATCATTCGAGGGAGAGCGCCATTAGCGGTCGGATTCGGCCTTTCGCTGCCTTCCCACGTCCGGCAGGTGATGGACAACGGAGCGAACGCGGCGGTCGCCAGCTCGAAGCCGAGTTTTGATCCATGTTTTTTGGGGGGTCGTGCTCTGCAACTATGACACGAAGCAAGAACCGGCGTGCCGTCGACATCGTCCTTTCGGCACCTTCGTTGCCAATTGGTCTTGTAATTCGCTTTCACGCCGATCCAATCGCATCCATAATCAGCTTGCGAGTTCGTCTTCGTTGTCACATCCGTCATACAGTTAGATCGCTGCAGATCGCGTCACTTCAATTCGCTGTTTTAAGTTAAAGTCTATCTATATACTACAAAGTTATTTATAGTACATTGATGTTTACTTTTTTACACTAGGAGTGCGATAATGGGTGAATGTTTTTGGCGACACTGACAGCTTGGCCGCAAGCACGCCCGCTCGTGAGGTGCGTTTTCAGCGAATCCCCTACAGTTCACCCGCGTCAATTTTCTTTAAACTAAGCGCCGAACATGACTACGCGTTCCTGCTTGAATCGCGAACTGGCCTGGGAAACACCGCGCTATACTCCTACGCCGGATTTGACCCGACCGTGGTTGTGCGCATCAAGGACGGCATCACCACCGTCAATGAACGTCAGGAACACGTGCAAGACCCCTTAGATGCCGTTCAAAGGCTCATCAGCCACAAGCAACACGCACAGCATCGATACGGATTCCTCGGCGGTGCGGTCGGATATGTCTCCTATGACGCCGTCCGATATTGGGAGCGCCTCCCGCAAACGGCCGTCGACGATCTTGACTTTCCTGACCTCGAGATGGGTATCTACGACGACGGCATAGTGCTGGACCACTTGCGCCGTGAGGCGTTCTATTTCTACATCGGGAAAAACCGTTACGAAGAGCTGTGCACCCTCTTGCGCGGACCCTGCGAGCCGGGTGACTTTTCCATTGGGCCTCCGCGCCTGAACGTCGGGAAGAGGACGTACGAATCGATGGTGGAGAAGGCGAAGAAGTACATCGCCGCCGGCGACATTTTTCAGACCGTCCTCTCGAAACGGTACAGCTTTGATTTTGCCGGCGATTTGACACCGGTGTACCTCGCGCTCAGAGCAATGAATCCCTCACCGTACATGTTC
>JBAULJ010000094.1:0-4097 GCA_049578125.1 Halobacteriota archaeon | reverse complement strand
GGGTAATCATTGTCCAAAATAAGATTGATCTAGTCTCGCACGACGATTTGCTCGTGAACTACGAACAGATCAAAGAATTTGTGAAAGGGACTGTTGCAGAACACGCCCCAATTGTGCCTATATCGGCCCAGCAAGCGGTCAACATCGATTTGCTAATTGAGCTTATCGAGAAGGAGATCCCGTGCACCGCCCACGACGCGACCAAACCTGCGCAAATGTTCATCGCACGCTCTTTCGACGTCAATAAGCCTGGAACGGACATCGCGAAGCTGCTCGGCGGTGTCATCGGCGGCACGCTGAACCAAGGGGAACTCAAGCTAAAAGACGAAATCGAAATACGACCTGGACGGAGCGTCGAAGTTGGTGGTAAGAACGAGTGGGTGCCCATCACGACTTCCGTTTCGAGCATTGTGTCCGAAAAAGAGAGACTGAAGGTCGCGACGCCGGGCGGCCTGCTTGGTGTAGGGACAAAATTGGACCCTGCTTTGGTGAAGAGTGATTCTCTCGTCGGCCAGATTGCCGGAACGCCGGGAACTTTGCCCCCTGTGTGGAAATCGTTCACGATGGAAGTTCAGCTCCTCGATCGTGTGGTTGGGAGCTCGGATGAGCTCAACGTCGATTCGATACACACGAGTGAGCCACTCATGTTGAGCGTAGGCACCGCCACAACCGTTGGCATCGCTACCAGCGCGCGCAATTCAGCTGTCGAGGTAGCGCTCAAGCGGCCCGTCTGTGCAGATATCGGGTCTCGAATTGCCATTTCGAGACGAATTGGCTCTCGATGGCGGCTTATTGGAGCTGGAACGCTCGTGAAATGATCGCCATATTGGATGCCAACGCACTTCTCATTCCATGGCATTTTAGAATCGACGTGTTTGAGGAATTGCGCGGACTTGGGTTCATACCGGCGACGATCGAACCGGTTCGTCGAGAATTGAACGTGTTGATGAAGAATGGCTTCACCGGGGCAGGTGTGGCGCTGCGCCTTTCAGCGCGATGTCAGACCATCGAAACCGCGGGCGGATCGACCGTTGACGATCAAATCCTCAACACTGCTCTTAAATACAAGGCAGCAGTTGTAACGAACGACAAGGATCTGAAACGAGAGCTTCGTGAGCACGGCCTACGTATAGTGCAGCTAAGAAACAGGAAGTATTTGGAGGTCGATCTGCAATGAACCTATGGAAAGACATTGAAACCGGACCCCGACCACCGGAAGAAATCTTCGTCGTCGTAGAGATTCCTAAGGGGAGTCGCAACAAGTACGAGTATATTAAAGAGTGGAATGCAATTCATCTTGACGGGGTGCTGTATTCTCCGTTGCATTACCCGGGAGAGTATGGCCTCATTCCGAGGACCTACTATGACGACAACGATCCGCTCGATGCAATTGTCATAATGGATGAGCCAACCTATCCGGGCTGTATCATCGACGCGAGGCCAATTGCGTTGCTTCGAATGCTCGATTCTGGGGAAGCGGACGACAAAGTGCTTTGCGTGCCGATCAACGATCCGAAATATGCCGAATATCGTGACCTCAGCGACGTGCAAAGTCACTTCCTCAAAGAGGTCGCACACTTTTTTGAAGTATACAAACGACTCGAGGGTAAGGAAACAACAGTCATCGGATGGGAAGGGGCAGATGCCGCCAAGGAGCGTATACAATACTCGATGGACTTGTTCACGAGGGTGATAGATGTATAAAAAAGCGAAGTTGATTGACACGGTGAGGCTACCGCCTGAAAGGCTAGGAGAAGACACGATAGCCGTCGTAAAGGACCTCCTGCGTGATAAGCTCGAAGGCCGAATAGACAAAACGCTCGGGTCAATAATCGCCGTCACCGACGTCTTAGACATCGGCGAAGGGCGCATACTCGCGGGAGACGGCGCTATCTATTACGATGTCACTTTCAATGCGATGACCTTCAAACCAGAGCTGCAGGAGATACTCGAAGGCAAAGTCGTAGAGATTGTTGAATTTGGCGCCTTTGTCGGATTAGGGCCGCTCGATGGATTGCTGCACGTTAGCCAAATAGCTGACGACTATATTTCATACGACGAGAAGAACGCTAGACTCGTCGGAAAAGAGACCGGGAAGGCCCTTGCCGAAGGAGATATGCTGCGGGCTCGGATAGTCGCGGTGAGCCTCAATGAACGAGAACCGCGAGAGAGCAAAATTGGCCTTACTATGCGACAAGCAGCTCTTGGCAAGGTCGAATGGCTTGCTGAAGCACGAGACAAAGCAAAGAAAGAAGAAGAGGAACAAAATGCCAGAACAAGTGTGTAAGACTTGTCATCGGTTTGTCGAAGGGCTTGTATGCCCTGTATGCGGATCGAGCTCGCTCGGACGAGATTGGAGCGGCTATTTGATCATCATCGATCCGAAACGCTCCGAAGTAGCCAAGCGGATGAATATCGACTTACCTGGAAAGTATGCGCTTAAAGTTCGATAAAAAGCTCATGCTGACCGACAAACTGAAAGCTGAGCTGCAGAAACCATTTGGTGATCTGTGCTCAAACGCGAATTGTGCAGAAAAGTTAAGAGCTTATGGCAAAATAGTCACTGTTGGGGATATAACGACCTACAATGTCGTGCAAGCAGGCATTGTGCCTGACATAAGCATCATTGACGGCATCACAATGAGAGAAAAGGTGCCAGATGAAATTTGCCGCGCGATAAGCATCGACCCCCGCACTATCTACAAAGTAGATAACCCCCCTGGTTCCATCTCGCAGCAGCTGCGCAACGCAGTAAGCAGCTCGATGTGGCACGTCGCCCGATCTGAACGCGTCAGAATCGTCGTCCACGGCGAGGAGGATCTTGCAGTTATTCCGGCTGTCGTGGAAGCCCCTTTGGGAGCCGCGGTGGTTTACGGGCAGCCAAACGAGGGCATGGTAATCATTGCTGTCACGCGAGAGAGAAAAGAAAAAGCGAGACAATTAATGCACGAGATATTGAAAATAACACCGAAATAAGCAGAAGAAAGGAGTTGCTATGCAAATCGAAGTTATCAAGGAAGAGGGTAATGCACTGCTGAATCGAAAAGAGCTGCAAATCAAGATTGAGCACGATGCAGCTACTCCGGCGCGGATCGAAGTCAAAAATAAGGTTGCGGCCGACTTGAAGACTGAGCCTGATACAGTGATAGTCGATAACATGAAAACCGCTTTTGGCAAGAAAGAGACTATAGCATATGTTAAGATATATGAATCCGCTGAAGCCGCACGGCAAATCGAACGAGAACATATTCTGAAGAGGAACCAGCCACCGACCCTGGAACCAGCCGAGGGGGGGGAAGAGAGTTAAGACAAGTGAGCTTTACGACGTAAACGAAGACAAGGTATTGAGGAAGCGCCAAAACTGTCCGCGCTGCGGCGAAGGGGTCTTTTTAGCCGAGCATACGGATAGGTCGTCTTGTGGCAAATGCGGATACACGCAGTTTAAAAAGTGATCCGCGTTCTCAGAAATGATAGTCTTAGGCCTTGAGGGGACCGCTTGGAACCTCAGCGCAAGCCTAGTTAACGATGATGAGGTTTTGTGTGAGGCGAATTCTGCGTACATACCTGCCTCAGGCGGAATTCATCCACGAGAAGCTGCCCAGCACTTCGCGAGCAACGTAACCGCGGTTCTTCGCCAAGTCCTTAGTTCGACAGATCCTCATTCCATCGAAGGCGTAGCATTTTCGCAGGGCCCTGGCTTAGGACCGTGCTTGCGCATTGTGGGCACAGCTGCCAGAGCCACGGCTTTGCGGCTTGGCGTTCCGTTGGTCGGGGTCAACCATTGCGTTGCCCACATTGAAGTGGAACGATGGAAAACTGATCTCTTGGATCCGATCGTGCTCTACGTCAGCGGGGCAAATTCGCAAGTGCTCTCGTACCGTCAAGAGAGGTATCGCATTCTCGGTGAGACATTGGACATCGGAATAGGGAACTGTTTAGACAAGTTCGCTCGATCAGCAGGCCTGCCTCATCCGGGCGGCCCGAAGGTGGAAAGACTCGCGCAAGAATCAAGAAAATACTTGTCAATGCCGTACGTCGTCAAGGGAATGGACTTTTCGTTTTCGGGGATCGTTACCGCGGCTCAAGAGGCTTTGAAG
>JBAULJ010000093.1:0-6580 GCA_049578125.1 Halobacteriota archaeon | reverse complement strand
CTGCACGCCTTATAGGCATTAGCCGCGCGAGCGCATATCGGCTGGTGCGGTCCGGCGAACTGCCGGCCGTAAGAGTTGGAAGGCGCGTGCTCATCCTTAAGAAGCCTCTGATGGAAATGCTCGAGGCTGAAGAGGATGCGAGCAGCTTGTGAAAATGGGACTGTCAAGCCCTTTATTGTCAAACCGTTCCTCTTCTGTTTACGTGTAAGGGGCAAACGATTGTCCAATAACCTCGCCGTCTTAGCTAACGATGAGATGTCCAATTTTTCACTTTCCGTGTGCATGTACAAAGCTTAACTCCGAGTTCATCGAAACGATATACCGCTATGAAACAAGCGTTTGGCGGCGTGCTGTACGACACCGATACGGCTATCCTTCTTGCGCGAAACGAGCACCAGTTCTGCATTGAAACGCTGAAAACCGGCCTTAAGAACGTCGACCTATACCGGACGCCCGACGGGCTCTATTTCAAGTACGAAAAGACGGTGCCGTTCTTTGACGACGACGAAGAGTACGACCCGGAAATGACGCCGCTCAGCTTAGAAGAGGCGGTATTCGTGTATAACAAGCTCACGGATAGAAGGCTCGAATTCGAAGACGCCTTTCCGGATATCGGATACGCGGACGCGTGAATGGACGCCTTAGCGCGCACCATTCGCGCACGCGGAACGCTATCAGCACCACTCGACCTTCGAAAGAGGCGCAGTATCTACTGCGGTCTGTATCTTCGGCAGCATCCGAGAGCGAAAAGCCATCGTTGCCCCGGGCACTTCGCGAGCATGCTGCCCCGAAGCTGTTGCGGGTTGTAGAAACGCTCGTCGATCTCCTCTACGGTATCGTGTCGGATACCATAGAGATGGTCATCGTCGCGGAGTTCAAGCCCGTCAAATCGCTGCTGCAGATGCGGGATGACAACTTTGTCACGCCACTCGGCAGCAGGAACTTTCCCGTTGCCGTTTTCAGCGCGCCATTGATCGTACCGCGTTCCGTCGACTTCCCAGCGCGTCGCATCGATGACGCACCGCTGCACAAAGAGCGGAATCTCGTCATTTTCAATTCGCCTGTTTATACGCAGCGCCGCAGCGACACCAGCATACAGTGGTTCGCCCATTTGTGTGCTCGTTGCATTCGTCGCCATAACGTTCACCTCTGATCTTACGTGGGCCGAAAAGCGCTATAAGGCCGCGTGAGGCAGGAATTGCGTGTAAACGCGTGACACCGCGTTTGTGTCACAGCTTGGCGGGCGGTTGGCCTGGTAAACGCGCAACGACGAGGCGAGCCTCATTTACACGAAAGCTTCCTCGTGAGAGGAAACCGTCGGGAGCCGACCGACTTCACCGCGGCTTTGGAGATTTCGCGCTGCACCGTGACAGCAGACGTAGGGTCAGAATGCGCGCAAAAAAGGCAGCTAGATATAATTCTACTCGTCAACTCCCGCTTACACAAGAAAAAGAAGCCATGGATAGACACTATTTCGATGAAATTGCCTCTGAGTGGGATCGCATGCGCGAAAGCGCGTTCAACGACGCAGTGAGAGAACACGCGATCTCCGTTGCAAATGTGCAAGCTGGATCATGGCACTTGCCGCCGATATCGGGGTGGGGACCGGCTTCATTGCTCAAGGGTTGATTGAAAGAGGGCTGCGCGTGATTGCCATCGACCACTCGATGAAGATGCTGCACGTAATGAAACAGAAGATGCCGAACGCTCCGGCTCTTGCATTTTGTCGTGCCGATGCCGAACGCCTTCCCCTCTGCGGCGGCGCGGTTGATTACGTCTTTGCCAATATGTGCCTCCATCACCTCGCGCACCCGTGGCAAGCCATAGACGAGATGGCTCGCATTCTTAACGTGGGAGGGAGACTCGTGATTAGCGATCTTAAAGCGCACGGCTTCACGTTTCTAACCGAGGAACGTCGAGACCGATGGCTCGGATTCGAGCACGCCGAGCTTAACCGATGGCTCCTTGAAGCGGGCCTTGCGAACGTGGAGGTGGACGATACCGGTGAACACGTCTCTGTGCAATCATCGTCTCGTGATGAGCACGCAAAAATCGGCATAGTGGTCGCGTCCGGCGACAAACCGAATCTGGCTTAACTTGAAAACGAGCGACTCTAAGGAACTTGCGTGCTTAGCGGTAAGCGATGTAAAGGCGCCCGATTATGGCGGATTCGCAGCGCATTTCAAAACCTGTTTTCGCCCCGGCGAAGCTCGTTTACGTCAATTCGTTCCCCGCCGCAGAGGAATTTCGTGCCTCCAAGATGGAACAAAGGCTCAATGCGCGCATTGAGGCTGCCGCCCTCTATTGCATCGAAGTCACCAGATTTTGCGACGACCTGGCCGACAAAGATGGTATGGTCGCCCGTTTCCAGGATGTCGACAATGCGACACTCGATATGGGTCGGGCACTCAGCAATCCGGGGCGGCTTTACGACCTCCGACGGAATAGGTGTCAACCCCGAAACCACAAACTTGTTGCGTCCCTTCCCGATACAGTTCCGACGGTCCACATCTCTTTAACCAACTCCTTCGTTGGCAAATTGATAACGAATTCATCAGTCAAACACTCGTAGGTATAGCGCGCTTTTGAAACGCTTACTGCTATGAGCTCCGGGTCGTGAGAAGTGCTCATTATCCAAGCGAAGGTCGCTACGTTTGGCTGGTTCGTACGATCTATGGTGGTCACCAGGCCCACGAGTTGCGGGGCAAAAACCGTGCTTGCAGCGTTATCGAGCTTGATCTTGTCTTTCACGTCAGTGCCCTAACAGTTACGACTGTTCTTTGGTTGAGCTTAATAGAGTTCAAATTTGCTTCTCAGGCTCTTTTCCGGGGATTTATCTACTCTTTTGCCTCGCTCTGCGTAGCGGAGCTTTCGGGGCTCACACTCGCGCGCGGCCGCGGGCGGCGGGCGGTAAGACTACTAGCTGTTGCAGTAAAAAAAGATGGTGGTTTGTCCTTTTTAAGTGAATCGTGACGTTCAAAACGCTCCGATTTGAGGCGACCACGGTATGCCTCACCATTACTCGAATTCAAGTTTGACACCACCGATTCTGGGGGCCAGCCAGTTGTAGACGAGTGCTACAATTGCTGTTATAATATATCCACCTATGAAGCCGCCGATAGTAGCGGTGATGATGACGGTTATCGCTAACGTCGCGCCCGAACCGATGCTGACTCCCTCCGGCAAGATAGAGTTCAAGCTTGCGGCGCCCCCAAGGATGAAAATCGCTGAGATCACCCCATAAATGAACGATATTACAGCATCAATCACGGCAACGATCAATGCCACCGCCCCAACAGGAATCTTCGTGACCGTTCTCAATTCTGTCATTGCGTCACCTCCTTTGTGTCATTTCGTCACGCGTTCGTAGTAACGCTCTATATTGATTTAGATTTAATGCGCATTTTCTTGGAATCTAAGGCTATTTTCCGGCAGATTCAGCGAAAGAGATAGGCACAGACTCCAAAATTTGTTCTTGCCGCAGCAACGTGCGATTTCGAGATCTTACTCAAGCGCGAAGCTAAGGGCAATTCTTTGCAGGCATGCGACGCCTTACGTCTTCTGACGAGTGCCGCGACTGACAATGGACAAACAGAAATCGTAAGGCGTTTAAGGAGGTTGCATCTACAAGTAAGACGGCACTTCGCGTCGGACGCAAATCCAAAGTTCGTCGGCGATGCAAACGACGTAGAACGTGCAAATTCAAAAACGAGGAAGGAACACGGGCCCGTTAGCCGTAAGAGAAGACGGTTTTTCGAGGCAGGCCATTTCACGGGCCCGGCTCCCGTTAATCTCAGCATAATTAAGCTCTACACGATCATATTTAACGTTTTCGCTCGTATTTTGCGCTTTTTTTTAAAATTTGGACTCGCAATGAAGGCATTCAATCGTGCCAAGATTTTTATTTTTGTAAACGAGCGACGCGGTGCGCATATTCGCAACGTAGTTATCGGCTCGCTGATGCTCCATTAGAAACGATTTGCTTCGCACGCCGGACAACCGCTTTAAGTAGTTTCTAGCTTGGTTGCGACTGTATTTTCGGAATCACACCACTACCCGTACGAAAAGAAACGCTCTACGGGCTCCGTCTAAACAAGAAGCGCTATAATCGCTATCAGGCAAACAAACACCGGTTGATGTTTTTTAGTTTCGCTATCTAGGCATTCTAATACATTATCCCCTTTGATCTACCGACACAAAGTGCAGAGGAAACAGCGGAAACTATTGAGTGGAAAAACTGGGTCAACATGTGATATCGTTGAGTATTACTGATTCACACTTCGGTGTGAACAGAAGGAGAGCGACATATGTACAGTGATCCGCAAACTTGCCATCCCGCTTAAGTGCTCGAAGGTAGCTCCTTGTGACCAATTTGACAAACCGCGGTTTGAAAACAAGATGTACACACATGCCGCGAGCATAAACGCTGTAAAAATAAGATCGTCAAGCACTCGTTGAGCGCTGCTGTCACTATCAGCTTTCGAGTCATCGGTCGCGCGGGCACACAGCCACGGGAGTTCATGGAGCTTTCCGTCTGTTTAAAGCTTTTCAAAAAAAGCTGATAGAAAGGCTTCTTTTTGGTAACCGCTACGCTGAACGCAGTCTCTTGTTGGCTACAAATAGATAGACGCTTATCGCACAAGCTATCGCCGCACCAGTCGCAATTGCGGCAGAGACGCCGATAAGCGCGCTCAAAACGCCGAAGGGGAAACCACCAAGCGGTCGTATTCCCGTGATAACAAGGGTGTTAATGCTCATCACAAGGCCTATCATGTTGCGTGGCGCGTTGAGCTGCAGGAGCGTGATTGACAGGGCAGATGAAACAGCTTGCGCCGCCCCCACAACGACCAGCAGGCCGAACGAGAGCCAATAAAGGTGAAGAAACGAAAAAGCGATCACCGACAGTGACATCGAAATCGACGAGACCATCAGGAGCTGCCCCTTGTGCCGGAAGTCGCCTAGCGAAGCCACCGCCAGCGATCCAACGATGGTCCCGACCCCGATCGCCGTGTACAGCACGCCTAGTGCTGCAGGGGTGGTCCCGAGCTCAGTCACCGCGAAGAGCGCGAGCAGTATGGTATACGTCGATGCGAAGAACAGCAACGACCCGTAGTTAACGAGTAGCTTTGCCAAGAGGCGGTCGTGTAGTATGCGGGTCAAACCACCCCGTATAGCGCGAAACAGCGAAGTGGACGTCGAGCTAATGATTGGGGACAGCCTCATAAGGAGGAGCGCTATCAGAACCGCGACATAGCTAAAGCCATTGACGAAGAAGATGCCGGCGTAGCCGATGACCATGACTAAAGCTCCTCCCAAAGCTGGCCCGACAACAGCCGCCCCATTAAAGACGATCGTGTTGAGCGATATCGCGTTGGAGAGATCCTCGCGAGGCACAAGCGAAGGAATGAGGGCAAATCGGGTCGGCTGGTCGAAGCTAAGCGTGACCCCGACGAGCACTGACAGCGCTACGATATGCCAGAACTGAACTAGACCTGTGACGGTAAGGATTCCTAAGACGAACGCGTAAACAATTTGCAGGCTTTGTGTGGCCAGCAACAGCCGTCGCTTGTCCACCCTGTCAGCCACGCCCCCGCCGACAAGCGCAAATATCAAGAACGGAGAAGCCTGGGCAAACGAGATTATCCCCAGAGCGACACCTGAGTTCTGCGTGAGCTGCAAAACGAGGAGCGATTGCGCAATAATCTGCATCCAGGTGCCGGTGTTCGACAGGAGGAGCCCGCCCCAGAGCAGCGCAAAGTTGCGGTAATGCAGTGCTTTGAACGTCTGAGGTCGAAAAAGGTTCCGCGGAGGGGTAATCGCCGCGGCGGAAGCAGCCGCTTCCGTTTCGAGTGCTCCCGTTTCATCTGGATCTTTCAAACTGCTACCTCCTACCGAGAGCGTCACGCATACAGAAGGCAGCTCTCTCCTTGTCGCGAAAAAAACCTAGCACGGCACGTTTCATGAGGGCCGGCGATGGAAATCCTAGGCCCGGAAAAAGCGCCGCGCCGTCTTAACGCTTTCTCGCAAAAATCACTTCACCGATCTGTCTCCTCGCCTCGTCGAGGATGTTCTCGATCTGTTGTATCTTCTCGTCATCGAGGTACGAATAATTGGAGAAGATCGTCCGCGCGATTTCCCCGATGCGCCTGCCGACGCCGGGAAGTGAGCTCCATCGTGGCTGAGCCGCCCGCGTACTCAATCGCTCAACCGTATCGCGGTGTTTCTCCAAGAAGTATCTCCCGTCACCGGTGATAGCGTAAATCTTCTTGTGATCCTCTTCATTCATAGTGACGCACCCCTGATCCTCAAGCATCTGCAGCGTCGGATAGATCACGCCCGCGCTCGGGGCGTGGCCACTCATTTCCTCAATGGCCCTGATAATGCCGTACCCGTGGAGCGGTTGGTTTTGGAGTGTCATGAGCACGAAAAACTTGATGTTGCCGCGCTCCATTTTGAGGGGCCCGAACTGCGTCATGCCTAGAAACTGATCGTGCGCCCATTCTTTCCATATTCGTCTCGGCACTGGAAACCCTCACCTTGTTACAATATATCTGAAGCTATGCTTTTTGATATATAACAG
>JBAULJ010000092.1:0-2675 GCA_049578125.1 Halobacteriota archaeon | reverse complement strand
GGGAACTGGGGGGGTCGTAGCAACACCTACAGCAACCGTGGGAGGAGTGTCCGCTGTCAAAGTAACGGTGCCTCAAATCATCGGCAGCGGCTTTACTAAGCCAAAAACAGGCTATGAATTCGTTGGGTTTAACGTTACGACATCAGATCACACTAACTGGCAACTTCGAGACACGACAGGGAATATCTACGAGTTAATTACCTATATCACTCCTGTTGATGATGAAGGCACGCCCATCCCAGACACGATTATTTTAATGTTTGAGGTGCCTCAAGACGCTACGCTAAGCGTGTTAACCTACAACGGTAGAACGATATTAGAAGGGGCGAGTTTGAACTAGCCCAGGAAAACAATTAAGCTAGTCCGCATATCAGTGATCAGTATAGCGTGTTCCTATAATCTATTCCTTATCTCCTATCCAATTATTTCTTTTTTCGATTTCCTTTGACTGATGGCCCCCGTTCCCAGAGTAATGTAATACAACAAATGAGTGACAGCATGAAAAGTGTCGTGTAGAATAGGAATCGTTAAGCCACCATTCGCCTCTTTGAAAAGCGTCTTGAAAACGTGGTTATTATGAGCCCAATCGTTAGGATGATGAAACGGTACATTAACATGCCGTTGAAGAAGGCGTTGCCTTTGTTATTTATCGTCGCACTCGTTTTGAGTGCAACCACTGGCTGCACAACCAAGAATACATCCTCAGAGTCGTCACCAACTGCTGCAGCGTCAGTGGTAACCTCTACGAAAACTCCTACCGCGACGCCCACAAGCATAGTATTGGATGCTGCTGATTTCGATAAGTTCCTCGCCGCTCTAAAAGACCGGGACTATAAGAACTTCACGAACGTTAAGGAGTGGAGTGTTGAACAGATAAACAGCACATCCGCACATGTGAGGATGTTAACTGCAGCGAACGCAACGGTGAGCTTTGATAGGACAATTATCGTATTTCCAACGACACAAGACGCAACGAATTACCTTAACGCCATGAATCTGACAGCGTATAGCTCGGGCAGCGGTGCAGATACAACTGCTATAGCCGCTTATCAGAACGTAACTGGTCATGCACCACTCACGACTAAGAACTATGCGTGGACCGAAGGAGATTTCAATGATTTCTCGACAATTATATCTCACGGCATTCATCAAATAGACAACGTCATCATCACCATCCGTTTAACCGCTCCTTCTCCTAGCTAGAGATATTTTTTGGCGATTTCCTTTGATTTTTGGGACCCGTTCACGATCTAACCGAATTTGCTATATTTTTGTCGTAAATAGACGACCCCATCCTCTAATCGTCAAGCGCTCCTATCGTAGCACTCGGCCTCCCGCACTCCACAGAATGTAACAGAAACGAGTTACAGCAACATTTAAGATAATCAGACGTATACAACTTCGTTTCTAAAAATCTGGAAAATTTAACATTTGGGGTGTGAAAGATGCCTCCTTCTCACTGTACCCTATGTGGGGTAGAGCTTAGACGAGCCAATATGAAAGCTGGCACTACATTGTGCTACAGTTGCTACTCGCGGCAAGTAGCAATACAACCGACTGACTATGTTTATGTACAGCCTCAACCGACTGCGCAGCCGGTATATCAGCAGGCTGGATATAAGCAGCCTCAACCGGCAACCGCACAGACATCAACGCTGGCTTAGGAGTCTCTCCACCTGTCGCAACGGCCCCGTTGAGTGCAACGCCAACACCGCAACAAGTCCCAGTGCCGGTATTTGTACCGGATAGAAAGAATCCTGGCGTTGCTGCAGTCTTATCCTTCTTTTGGGCCGGACTCGGTCAAATTTACAACGGACAATTACTGAAAGGAATTGGTTTCATGGTGCTCTACGCGTTCAGTGTCCTCTTGTGTTTCGTTCTTATTGGTCTCATAATCCTCCCGATTGTGTGGATCGTCGGAATGTGGGACGCTTACCACACAGCACAAGCGTATAACGAAAGGATGTACGCTAGCTTTGCGCGATAGCCGTGTCAAGACCGCATAACGTGTTTCGTTTGCCCTCTACTTAGGTCCCTGCTCGTTATTTCTTTCTTTGATTTCGAACTCGTAGCGTGCTTGGATTCCTGACCGGCGCAATACTGTATACCTTTTTAACGTGCAAAGCCTCGCAGCCACTCTGCTTTCATATTCAGGCATTTCCGCGCAAGCAGTGGAAAACACTTATATCACTTCGCGCTTCCTTACGCGCGCAACACCACGGCGTGATTACCTCAGAAACAAGAATAGTGGTGCAGCAATGGCCGGGATCATAGTATCCGAACCCGACCCTGACCCCGGCCCTCTAGTTTTAGCCGAATCGCAGTCGATTACCCCTGTCAGTTATCGCGATCTGCAATGCTCTTCATAGCAGGCAATGAGCTTCACCACGATGTCCTCAAACGTTTCGTTGGTGGTGCTGCACTCCCCGAGCCGCTGCTTAGTGTTCTTAGGCAAACATACGCTTTATTACAACCCTGCAAACAAGCAGGTCGCTTCAGTCCCCGACGCAAGGAGCTCAGTGAGTTCACGGCGTATGCCATTTGCCAAGCGCTGAGAGTATCGAGACCAGAATAATCACTGTTCTTTTTTCCGACCTGCCCTAAACCGAGTATAATATCGCCGTTAAAGCGCTGCTTTTTTTAAAAGAGCCTGTTTTTTACTCCCTACGCTTATA
>JBAULJ010000091.1:0-4154 GCA_049578125.1 Halobacteriota archaeon | reverse complement strand
CCAGTGAACGAAGTGTTGCAGGCTCAAATCTACGACGAGCTTCGATGGAAAGATGATAACGAACTGGTAGAGGAGGCACGTCGCATTATAGGCGAGCTCGAAGCGACGACGAAAGAGCTTGCTACGCGAAAAAGCGATATTAACTTTACCCTTGCCAATTTGAATCATTATGAACAAGTCATTGAGAGACTGCAGCCTTTAGAAGCTCAAATCCCAATCCTGGAGGGTTTTGAGGTCACTGTGATTCTCATAACCAGACAGTACAAGGACGTCTTAGACATTATCCGCTCAGCATTGATTGAGATTACGCGAAGTCAGTTTGAGCTCATGTCCGCCGACATAGACGAGGCAACGACTGCTGCGGTGCTAGTGTTCCCCAAGAGATATTCCGAGCAAGTCCATTCATTTATCTGGGCTCAAAACGTCAACGAGGTCCGATTGCCGCCCGAATACCTAGGTAAGCCGTTCGACGAGGTACTGACATTAGTCGAGCAAAAAAGGCAGCAGCTGACAGCTGAGATAGCTACGATAGATGCCGATTTGGCAAAACTGTCGAAGCAATGGCATCCAGAGCTTGCGGTACTCAAAGAAGTGCTTGAGGACAGAAACGAAGAGCTCAGTGTTTTCTCAAAATTTGGCGAGACTGACTATACTTTTGTCATAGCGGGTTGGCTGCCAAAAAAGCAACTTACGAAGACGAGAGATGCTTTGAAACAGGCGTTTAAAGGAAGAGTCATCGTACACGACCTTGCGGTAACCCCAGAGGAGCTCGATACTGCGCCTTCGTTCTACGATAATCCGCGACTTGTCAAGCCCTTTGAGATTCTAGGTGGATTGATGAGCGCACCACGATACGGGGAGATTGATCCAACTCCGCTGCTCGCATTGTTTTTCCCAATTTTCTTCGGTCTCATGGTCGGCGACATTGGGTACGGCTTATGCATATTGGCAATTGCGCTGGCCGTAAGAAAGTTCTACGGCGGACGGAGTCACACCATTAAGCAACTTATGGGCATACTCATCATCTGCTCATTCCCTACCATATTCTTTGGCTATCTTTTCGGCGAGTTTTTTGGAAATTTCGGACAGATGATGGGCTGGATAGAACCCGTAACGTTGTTCGGAATGACGCTGGATAGAATTGAGATCATAGTGCCGATGCTCATCTTCACCATTGCCATCGGAGCATTTCACGTGTTGTTTGGTCTTACCTTAGGCCTGATAAACGCCACGACGAGAGGGCATAAAAAACACGCCTGTGAAAAAGCGGGCTTGATACTTGCCTTAGTGAGTATAATAGTTATCTTGCTCTCCGCTATTGAAGTGATTCCAGCGTTGCTCATCACGCCCGGCATAATTCTGCTTGTAGTCGGGCTTCCGTTGATTATGTATGGTGGCGGGATGGCAGCTGCGGTAGACCTTATGAGTTCTGTTGGAAACATCCTATCGTACGCCCGGCTGATGGCGATCGGTATGGCCTCCGTCGTCTTAGCGCTCGTAGCCAATAAACTCGGAAGCGCAATGGGAATTGTGGCGGTGGGATTTTTGGTCGCGGCTTCGCTGCACATGTTAAACATCGTTCTGTGTATGTTTAGCCCGTCGATCCACGCGCTTAGGTTACACATCGTAGAGTTTTACGGCAAGTTTTATGAGGGCGGGGGGAAACAGTACGATCCCTTTAAACGTAAGACAACAAAATGAAAGTCCAAACGTGGTGGACAAAGCCACACGTGCCGACGTTCGCCCTTGAGAAAGACCTTAAGAATTGCTGAGATGCGACCTCTCGCGATGATATGGGAAACGGCTGAACAGGACAAACGCACGGCGAACGTACTTGCTGCAGAAGTGAACGTTCCTTTCGAATTGGCAACTCCGCGTGGGTCATTAACTGCCTAACACGGAGCTGTAAGAAAAACCTATGGAGTTGGTAAAAAATGGTAGAACCGGCGATACCGATTAGTGCGGCACTAGTTTTTTCGATAGGTGCAATCGCAACCGGGTGGGCACAGTCGAAAATTGGGCCAGCGGGAGCAGGAGTGATTGCGGAAAGACCAGAAACGTTCGGTTTCATGCTCGTTTTTTTAGCGCTTCCCGAAACGTTAGTCATTTTAGGTTTTGTCGTAGCAGCGATTATGCTTTTCGTTCTGGCCGCCTGACATATGAACATTTGGACCTTTGAGTGCGGGCGCGCGGTATCTACTCCTGAGCTCTATTACAGCATTATCAAATAGTGACAAACGAAAACTCACTGATCAAAGAAAAAGCCGAAAAAAGGTGCTGATGGAGATAATGCCCGAGTCCGAGCAGTTGACTGACTTGCTTTTAGCGATGGAGGAGAGCACTGAAGAACGAATTCACGAGATTATGAAGCAGGCGCATCAAAACGCCGAAGAAATAAAAAGAGTCGCCGAAGAAAAGGCAGAGACGATCAAACGGTCGCACCTCGAGAGCGCAGAAGAATCCGTTGAACCAGAGCGAAACAAACTGATTTACGCCGCCAAGTCCGAGACTTTGATGAACCTCATCAAGGCAAAGGATGAGTTGATACAACGGGCGTTTGCCGAAGCCAAGAAAAGTCTCGATGGTTTTAGGGATCACGAAAACTACAAGGAAGATTTCAAGAGCTTGATCGAAGAAGCGATGCGCGAACTAGAAGGAGAGCAGGTGCGGCTTCATATCGACGGGAGGGACGAAAACCTCTGCAAGCAGATCTTAGAGGAGCTGAACGTGAATTCTGAGATCGTTGTCGATTTAACGTCTGCAGGAGGGTTAAACGTCAGCACCAGAGACGAAAAAGTCGTGGTATTCAATACAATTGAGTCGAGACTAGACAAGGCTAGCGAATTTCTAAAACGACAGCTCTTAGCCACTCTTTACGGTGATTAGGGTGGACTACGGTTACGCGAATGCGCGACTTAGGGCTATGAAAAGTCGCCTGCTCGAGCGGAACGAACTGGAGGGACTAGCGGCCAAGTTAGACGTTGACGCCGTGATCAACCAACTGCAGGAGACGCCGTATCGAGAGGACATAGAAGATGCTAGTGTAAAGCATTCGGGCAAAGCTTGTGTCGAAGATGCGTTGCGACGGAATTTGGGAAGGACCTTTCGACAAATTCTCGGCTTTGTAGAGGGAGAAGACGCTGAGACCCTTATGCACATCTTCCTAAACAAGTGGGATATCCAAAATATAAAAACGATCTTGAGAGGTAAAAACATCAACGAGGCGGCCGACGAGATAGTAGAGAGTTTCGCGCCGGCAGGAGCGCTTGAGGACGCGACGCTCGTAGAGCTAGTAAAGCAACCCGATGTGAGGGCCGTGATCGATTTGCTAGCAACGTGGGGGATCGAGTATTCACGCCCGCTAACCCAGCATTTTACGGAATACAGCAAAAGAAAAGATCTGGTTGTTTTGGAGTATGCTTTAGACAAGTTCTACTATGACAACGCCTTGGAAATCGTGGCGGGTGGCTCGTACGACGAGGGAATCATTCGAGGAATGCTTACGGCAGAAATAGACGTGACCAACATAAAGAGCATTTTGCGGATCATACGAGACAAAGCCGAACCCGAAGATCCTCACTACTACTTCATTCGCGGTGGAAAAGAGTTAAACGCCGCCAAGCTGTCGGCCTTAAGCGCAACGCGAACGATTGACGGCGTTATTAAACAACTATCCGGTACCTCCTATGGCTTCCTCGCCAAGGTTCCCGACGAGTACGTCAAAATGGAAAAGATCTCAGCATTTGAAAAAGAGCTCAATACGTTTCTCTTACACAAAGCTCTGCGCCTGTTCCTTGCAGATCCGTTAAGCATCGCTCTGGCCATTGGGTATCTCTGGGCTAAGTTCAACGAGATCGCAAATATCCGGATAATAACCATGTGCAAGACTGAGTACGTGCCAGAAAAGGAATTGATGGAGGAACTCGTATTTGTATAAGTTTGTAGTCGTTACCGATCCTGAAACTGCACCTGGATTTCGACTCGCTGGAGTGGAGGTGCTCGAGGCTTCCACCGTGAAAGAGGCGAAGGACATAATCCCTCCCTTGTTATACAAGGATGACACCGGCATTGTCGCGGTGAACGAGGATTTTATGGCTTCACTCGACGAAAAGCTCATGGAGAAGATCGAAAAGACGCACAGACCGATAATCATT
>JBAULJ010000090.1:0-2773 GCA_049578125.1 Halobacteriota archaeon | reverse complement strand
CTCAAAGGTCGATGCTTGACAATTCATTTGTCGACCCCCTGCTATCTCGTACACCTATGAAACTAGCTCGAAACCTTGCTGTCGGCGGACCAAACCTCATCCTTTGCCGTGTGCTCATTCTTTGATTCCGATGACCCCTCGCGTCGTTTCAGCCTTGTCCCAGAGCACAGAGTAATTGCCGAGAACTAAGTCCTTCCACGCGATAAGCACGATATACTCGTTGAGCAGCACATAATAGAGTATCTTGCCTGCCGAGACAATCGAAAAGCGCTTTTTCGCTCGATCATCGGTTATGAGTAGCTGGCGCACGTGCATTAGGAGCATAAAAATCGAGACGAACGCGATGGCGGTGACCGCGAGATGCTGCAAGATGATCCTTGCATCCAGTATAAGCAGATACAGAAGAGGAATCGCGCCGAGGATGAAGGGCGAGAACATGACGAGGCTTTTATGAGACGGAACGATTAATGAACGATAAAGGTCCATCGGCCGGATTAAGTAGCTAAAATTCTTATGGAGACTCTTGATTGTGCCGATGCTGGTTCGCTTGCGTTGCTTGATCTGCTCTTCCACCGTCGTGGGAGCGGGCTCGTAAACAACAGCATTGGGCTCGTACTCAATTTTATACCCCAGCTTGCGGATGTTGATGCACATATCCAAGTCTTCCGAGATCATCGTAGGATCAAGATCCACTAAGTCCTTCCTCCACGCGTTAAGCTCACCGTGAAAGAGGCATGCTGAATCCAGTGCCGCTTCACCAGTTCTGACAATTTGCTCTATATCCCAGTAAAACTGCGTTGATGAAGTGAGGAGGCTACCAAGGTTCAGCACTGCATACCGGCCGCCCACGGCTCCGACCGTTGCGTTCTTGAAATGGGAGACTACCTCTTTTAGGACGTCTTGATCGAAAACTGAGTTGGCATCCGTTACCAGCACGATGCCCCCCCGCGCGTGTCGTTTTCCTACGTTTATCGCGGTCGCTTTGCCGTTCCTGCACTCTTCAGTCACCAAATTGATCTGAGACCGTTCTTCGCCATCACGGCGTTCAGCTGCTAATCGCTTCACAATGGGAACCGTGTTATCAGTCGATCCCGAGTCGACGACTATGATCTCATAGTTAGACGGTGGATAATTCAAGCCATACAGGTTGTGTATTCTCTGTTCTATGCTTGCTTCTTCGTTATACGTTGGCACAATGATACTCACAAACGGTTGAAACCCATAGTCCTTGGCTTTCGGTTTCTGTCGGAGCGCTACCACACCCATCACCAGCGGGTAGCCGACGAATTGCCAAATTATGAGAAATGAGAAAACGAAGAGTAACGCAACCAATATCGTAAATACCGGGTTCACTAAAAACATCGAGGACATAGGGCTGAACCACTCCCCGCAAGCGTGCTTTGTGTACCCTCTATGCCTGTGCACGCAGATGCGCACCACTCGGCCTCTGCTTGTGAGAGCCAGTCCCCCCCTTCTGCATCCCGCGAGTCGATTTTACCGCTCGGCGACTGACAACGACGGCGATAATTACTCTGATATTGCTCTGCAATGTTATAGCTAAACTTACAATTTTGCCAAACTTGACTAACATTAATATAATTAGACAATGTTGCCATGTTTTGTCAATATTGTCTGCTGATATAAATAAATTTTTGCAGCAGCTTTGTTGAAACTAAAATGTTCTAAGGTCTCATAGTACCGAAGCAGAGGCTAGGTAGACAGTAGGACGCTCTGTGTGAATGGTGTCAAAACGGTGGCTGCCGCGCTGCTAGCTTCCGAAAAGGAGGTGAAACAGCATTGAAAAGAGTATTAGTACTGGCGACGCTATGCGTACTCTTCACCGCTATGGTCGGGGCTACAGTTGCTGCGGCGGGACCATCAAACAAGTACCCGGTGACTTACAACAGCGCCGCCGTCGGCACGGTTACCGTCAAAGCGACGACATATCTCGCAAAAGCCAGCGGGCTCGACAACGGCTTGTATCACTTGATCTATACTGATACGTCAGGCACACAGCCTCAAAATTACGACCTTGGCCCCGCCGTCGCCAATTCGGGCGGCATCCTGCAAACTAAGGGTGCTTGGATCGGTTGACCGGTGAGCGGCACGTTTGCGCTCGTGAGAGTGTCCTAGGTGACGCACGCTAGAACGTGGTAGGCCGTATTTGTTTGGCCCTAGAGCGTGAAGCGCAGCAGGTGGCGTCTCCTAGTGTCAGTTAGATATGTGTGCTACCGACGGTAGAGGTCGGAGCGTCACAGGCGCAGCTACGTCAGATCAGGATATGTTAGTGGAATTCGGCAAGTAAACCCTGTGCCTACGGTCACTCGCTTTGTGGGCCACACGGGCACACCAGGTCTTGGTCGCTCCGATATATCCACGGCAGCGAAGGCGTACGACCACAGAGCGCCTCGGTGACCGCGTACCGTTTAGGTGATAGGTGTGCGTGAACGAGGCGAGGACGCACCAGCTTATACGAGAATGCCCGGATTACACCACGTCGAAGACATTAGCGCCGAGCCGACGATCATCAAGAGATCAACGTGGTTCCGTCGCTGCAAGGCAGAATAGCGCTCGCTGTGGGACGTGCATTAGACCAGAAGTATAAAGCAGAATGACAAACACCTCGCGTGCATGCGGCGCGAGCTTCTTGCAGCGGCGCTCATCCGTGCGTTCATTGTCTTGCAGCGAACTACGAGGCACATATCGCGCAACACCTCGATTACCCGCGTGAAAGCGAGGTGAACACGAACTACGATGCGTACGTCGGGCGGAA